>JBAZZN010000176.1:0-6022 GCA_041658815.1 Thermoplasmatota archaeon | reverse complement strand
CGACGACGCAAGTGAACCCCGACAGCGACCCAGTCCAGATCGGCTGCGTGTGGTTGGATGGCGGCAGCAACCCGTGCCGCAACCTGCTCGACTTCATCGACATGACGAGCGACAAGGACGGCCGCATCTACGTCGCCTTCACGGACGGATGCACCGTCGGATGCGCGGACGTGCCCGCCGCGAAGGACGAGCAGAGCCGCTCGCGTGACGGCGCCATCGCGGTCATCGAGAACGGCCCGAGCCTGGTCGCGGCGAAAGGAACGATAGCGCCGTAAGCCTACACGGTGAACGTCTGCGTCATGTTCGTGTAGTTCGCGATGGGAGACGTCAGGCCAGCGGGCTTGATCTCCAACCAGTACACGATCGTCGCGTCGGTGTTGTGGCCGCTGGACCGTGCGTAGCTCCAAAGCGACGCGGGGTTGCCGGACTGCCCCGATGCGCTCACCGTGACCCACGGCCCCGCCGTTCCCGCCGCTGGCGCTCCCGCGTTGTCCACCGTGATTTCGTCCATCGTTACCGTGCCGACGACGAGCTGCATCTTGCAAGGATTGCAGTTCGTGAGTGGGCCGGTGCCAGACTTGTAGACGAGCCGCGCCTGGACCGCCCACGCATTCGGGTTCGTGAGGATCGTGTTGTTCGCGCTGACCCCAGAACCGCGTCCTGAGATCGTCGCGCTCGTGCTCGTGCTCGTGGGCCCTATCGTGGCGCCGTCGGGGCCCTGCGTGAGCTGGAGAGGAAGGCTGGCGAATGGAGATAGCGAAAGCGTCGCGACGGTGGGATTCGCGTAGCTGAACGTCGTCGCCGCCAGCGACCCCCACGGGCACACGAGGACGAGCACGAGGAAAGCTCGTGCGAAGCGGATCAATGGCATCGGCGCTGCGTCCCTACTCTGATGCGCTCTCCGGTGGCACAAGACCAGCGACGACCGCCTCGGGCGGGCGCACCCGCGTGGCCGCGATGACACAAACTGCCAGGTAGGCCGAGTCCAGCACAATGCCCACGTAGGTCGTCGATATCGCCGCGTTCAGCACGATGAGCGCAACTCCCGCTGCTCCAAGTGCGAAGAGTTTGAGGACGACGCGGAGAGAGTACTGCCGCCCGGCGAGCATGAGCGCGCACGTCGCGACGCCCAGGAACGTGGTCGCCTTCATCGCGATCTCAAGGAGTGGCCACATGGAAGTCACTTCAACTCAACGTCAGGCTGATCTGGATGCTCGCTGGCAAGTCGGAGGCGCTCGTTCCAGTCGCGAGCTGGATGTAGGACTTCACGTAGTAGTTCGCGCCTGCGGCCAAGCTGCCCAAGTTCACGCTGGGCGAAGCGGCGGTGAGGTTCATCGCCCCAACGAGCGCGCCCCCCGCGTAGTTGTAGAACTCCATGCGGAAGCCCACGATCTTGGGGTAGGCACTCACGCTTGACCCGCTCACGACGACGTTCCACGCTTGCGTGTCCGCGTTCGTGAGTGTCGTGAGGTTCGACCAGGTCACGTTCGCTTCGGGCACGGGTTTCAGCGTGATAGTGTAGTACGTGGCGTTGCTGCTGAGCGACCAGCTTGCGACGAAACCGTTCCCGGTGCTATCTGGACCTGCCGCCCAGACGACCGGCGCCCCACGCAATGAGAAGCTCTGGGTCGCCGGCACGGGGTACGTCACGAGCATGCTCGCCACGGCCGCACCCGTGACGAGAATGAGCGCGAGCAGCGCGCCGCCGATGGAGGTGGGGCTTGCCATGGTGCTGCATGTGCCCCGCGGAATGGAAGTCATGGCGCTTGGGACCACAGCGGGCGTGGGCCAAAGTCAGCGTCCCTCATCCGCCGTGGCGCGCTTCGGGCTAGGTCGATCCGCCGACCGTACTACGGGTGCAGCTCGTACACCCAGACGTTGCCCCAGCCTTGGTGATAGCGCACGACCTGCGTGCCGTGGTACTTGCTGATGAGCTCCTTCATGTAATCGCCATCGAACGAGACGCCCAAGTACTCGTCATAGACGACGTACTTCAGCTTGCCCTCGCGGACCTTCTGCTCGATGAGCGTATGGTCAACATACCAGTGGTACGTCGTTTGCTCGTTGTAGTAGTACAAGGTGAAGCGGCCCAGAAGCGTGCCGTACTGGCCTGCGTCCGGGTCGTGCGAATGGATCCAGGCGGCCGCTTCCTTGGTCCCGCTCCCAAAGAACCTATCAGGTGCCTGGCCCAGGCCGAACTGGTGGTATGAACTGGTCGCGCTCACGTACGCGGGCGCGGCGACCAGAACGATCGCAAGCGCGGTGGCCGCGGCGGAAACGCGGGGTCTCAACGAGCTGACGGGGGAGCCAGCATAGGAGCCCAGGGTGCGCAGGCCATCGGCCGCATACGCGATGAAGAGCGCGAAGAACGGCGCGAAGGGCAGGAGGTAGAACCCTTCCTTGCGCTGGCTGAACAGGAAGAACGCGAGCAACACCGCGGAGAAGGCCAGTGGCACGACGTGCGCCACGGCACGCTCGGGGCGACGAAGCCATCGATAGGCGGCGACGGCCACCCCAAGGACGACGACCATGAGGATGACGCCGCCAAAGAGCGTCACGAAGCCGAACTTGGGGTCGGTGAAGTAGAAGCTGATGGGCCGTGCGACGGCGCCAAGCTCCGTGGTCGCCCCGCCCCCGCTCACGCGGCCAAACTGCCACGATAGCTTCATCCACAAGTTCTGGACGGCCTGCAAGTAAGTGAGGAGGCCGACGTAGAGAAGCGCGCCGGCCAAGACTGGCGCCAAGCCGATGCCCGCCTGGACGCCCATCTCTCGGGCCGAGGGCCAGTCCCGCTTCGCGAGCGTGAGCCCGAGCGCGTAGGCGAACACGAGAAGCACGACGGGGCCCGCCAGCATGCCCGGGAGTTTGGAGAGCGCGGCGCAGGCGACGGCGATGCCTACGCCCAGCGCGTGCCTTCGGCTGCGAGTCTGGAGCCACGCGACCAGGAAGTACGCCGTGAGCGCGAGGAAGAACGTATAGCCAGCGTCCAGCATTGCCTTGCGCGTGATCTCGACGTGGAATGGCAGCACGGCGAGCACGAAGGCGGCAGAGAGGCCCATGAAGCGACCGCCGAGGCGGTGACCGATAGCATAGACCACGAGCACAGTGGCGGTGCCAAGCACGAGCGAAGGAAGCAGCGCCGCGAGATCGCTGGCCCCGAAGATGCGAATCGAGAGGGCCATCAAGTAAAGGAGAAGAGGCGGCTGGGAAACGAATGGCGTCGCGCCCAAGCCCTCGATGGCGGGGTAAGCAAGGTACGTCCAATCGTGCGAAAGATAACGGGCGACGATGGCGTACTCCGCCTCGTCCCCAAAGAGGAAGTGGTTCCCGATGCCAGTGAAGCGCAGCCAAGCTGCCAGCATGACGACGGGGGCTACCCACGCGTGATGCGCGGCCCAAGCCTTCCAGCCCATGCTCGGGACAAGCTTGCCCGCGTTCTGGAAGCGGCGGGGCTTCGCCGTCACCGTGGTCATACGGTGCGCGCCTTGCGGGGAGGGGGATGGGCGTTCTGGTTCAGCGTGCGAAGGCGTGTCGCTGCGCGGCTGACGCGAACACGCGAACACGCGAGCGCCCGCGGTCAGTGTGTTGGCATGTTCGCGTCGACGCTGCAGGCTTGGACGCCCAACCTTCCCGCAGGAAAGGCTTATCGCGCGACCTAACCCCTCCCTGACTGGGAGGCCCACAGTGCGCACCATCGTCCTCGTGGCAGCCGCCATCTTGGCGGCCTCGTTCTACATCTCTTCACCCCTAGCAGGCATCCATTCGGGAGGTGGTGCCAGGGGCATGGCTTCGGCTAGCGCGACCGAGCCGTGCGTCGGCGAGATCGACGCCAACCAGTGTCCGGTGTGGGTGGAGACATTCTCGAATCCAGGCGGGCAGAACGGCAGTTGCATGGGGCTGAACGTCCCTCAGGGCGCGGCCGTCGGGCCTTCCGACGTCTATGTCACGGGATACAGTTGCGATAGCAACGATCATGGCCTTGCGGGGAACGATATCTTCACTATCGCGTATGACCAGGCGACTGGCGCTCAACGTTGGGTCGCTCGCTACAGTGGGCCTGGCGCGCCCGGGGATGCCATCGGCGACTCTGGGTGGGGCGTCGCGGTGAGCCCCGCGGGCGACCGCGTGTACGTGACGGGAGGCCAGAACGGTGGCTTGGGCAGCGGGCCTTCGGGCGACTTCCGGTTCGTCAGCGACTACGTGACGATCGCCTACGACGCGGCCACCGGGAATCAACTCTGGGTAGCGTCCTACCACGGTCCTGCTGCGGGGCCCGACGAGGCCGAGCAGATCGCGGTCAGCGAGGACGGCCTGCGAGTGTTCGTGACGGGCGAGAGCCAGGCGCCTGACGTTGATGGACGATCGGGCGGAAGCGAAGTCGCCACCATCTCCTACGACGCCCAGACGGGGGCCCAGGATTGGGTCTTCCGACATCGCGTTTCGACCGCGCCCCCGCAGCCTGGAGATCGGAACAACGCGATCGGAGTGTCCTCGCTGGCTGTCCACGGTTCGCGCGTGTACACTGCTGGAGCGTACGCCTTGTCTGGCGTGGGGGCTGGCTACGAGATCCTCGCACTACTGGATGACCGCGACGCCCACGAGGGACGCCTGCTATGGGCTGCGTCATCCGACCCGGCGATCAACTATCGCCTGGCACGCGATTCGCTCGCCATCACGCCCTCGGGCGTCATCCTCACTGGCAGCACGAGTTCCACCGTCGGGCCCCCCGACACGTGCCCGCCCCAACAAACGAGCGGCGCAGCCAACAGCCAGTACGCCACGGTCGCGCTTGACCCGGACACTGGCGCCATCCGGTGGTCGGCCACGTACGCGGGGCAGACTGGCGGCAACAACGCTGCCTTCTCGCTCGCGGCGAACCCATCGGGCGACCGTGTCTTCGTCACCGGGCAAGCCTCCGGCGCGGCGCCCACATGCGCGATCGGATTCGCCACCATCTCGTATGATGCTGAGACTGGTCAACAAGAATGGCTCACCTCGGAGACCGTGCCGCCGGGTATCGCCCCTCAGGCGTTCGCGGTGGCTGCGAGCCCCGACGGAGACCAAGTCTTCGTCGCGGGGCTCGAGTATCACGTGGAAACGATGGGCGAGAAGGGCGACTCTCGCATCATCGGGTACGATGCGAACACTGGCACTTTGCGCTGGTCTGGCCGATACAACACGGGTACGCTCGTCGGGGCAACAGACCTCGACCTACCATACCTCGTGCGGGTGAGCGCCGACAGCAGCCGCGTCTTTGTGGCAGAGAAGGCGATCCGGAACATCCAATACCAGATCGACAACACGCGCTTCGCGTTCGGGACGCTCGCGTACGACACAAGCCCAGCGACTTCCCAACAGTACGCCGCTCATGCCCCCATCTTCATCGACGGTGCCGACCCCACGGCTGGTTTCGTCATCACCGATCCAGCCACTGGCCAAGTCAACTGGGACCTCACGCGCGCCACGACCGGCGTGGTCTCCGGTGACGGCAGCGCGGCGAACCCATTCGTCATCGAGCAGTGGACGATCCTTATCGACCCTTCCTTCGTCACGAGCAAGGTGTTCGAGGCCCGCAGCACTGGCACCTCAGGCCTTTTCGAGTCGTACGGCGTCGAAGTGCGCAACACGAACGCGCACTTCGTCATCCGCGACGTGGAGGTCGTCGGCGAGACTCCACCGACGCTCTCAACGGTGGGATATGGGGCCGACCATGTGTGGGTTGGCGGCATCAGGCTGTTAGGCACGGGAAACGCGACGATCGAGCGCGTGGACGTGCACGATGGCCACAGGGGCATCTGGGCAGAGAGGGCGCCCGACCTCGTCCTTCGAGACTGCTCCGCGCACGACAACCACGACTCGAACGCGCTCTCGTACCAGTTCGCCTACGGCATGGTCATCAAGAACTCGCCCCGCGCACTCGTCGAGAACTGCGACGTGCACGACAACGACGGATGGGGCGTCTATGTCTCGACGTCGCCGGACGCGCGCCTCTCGAATGTCACGGCGCACCACATGTACGGAT
>JBAZZN010000175.1:0-6041 GCA_041658815.1 Thermoplasmatota archaeon | reverse complement strand
GCGGAGCGGTTGCTTCTGCCGAGGATGGGGGAGACGGTCAGGGTGGCGCCAGAGCGCGAACGCGCGAGCGGGCCAACACGCCACGAGTGATGACTCGCCTGCGCCAACGCGCGCACGCGTGAGGCAAACCAAATCGAGCGGCCAACAGGCGGCGCGCGCATGCCGCAGGCAAAGTCGCCATGCTGGTGGTGACGTATTCTGGTACGCGAAGGCGCGAAGAACGCGAAGGCGGGTCCTCTTCCTCTTCGCGGCCTTCGCGTACAAGAAGCGCGGGGCACGCAGCTCCTGCTACGAGTGGCCACCAGAACACGCGAAGCCTTCATTGGGAACATGCGCGTAGCCCCGCCTCATGGAGACCCGCTTCTCTGGCAAGGCGTGGGCGTTTGGCGACAACATCGACACGGACCAGATCACGCCAGGCAAGTACCTCACCATGATCACGGCGGAGGAGCTGGGCAGGGTCGTCCTCGAAGGCGCGCGCCCCGAGTTCGCAAAGCAGGTCAAGAAGGGGGACGTCATCGTGGCTGGCCGCAACTTCGGCTGCGGCTCCTCGCGCGAGCACGCGCCAGTCGGCATCAAGGGAGCGGGCGTCCCAGTCGTCCTGGCCGAGAGCTTCGCACGCATCTTCTACAGGAACGCCATCAACGTGGGGCTCCCAGTGCTCGAGGTCGCCGACATCACCAAGAAGGTGAAGGAAGGCGACGTGCTCGAAGTCGATCTGACCACGGGCCACATCACGAACAAGACGCAAGGCACCACGCTGGAAGCCGTCCCATTGTCGGACAAGGCCATGAGCATCCTGCGCGCGGGCGGACTCATTGAGGTCACGAAACTGAAGCTTGCGAAGCAAGCGCAGGTTTCGGGACGCGGCGAATCGTAGTCCGAATCCCATAAGCCAAGAAACCAACGCGGTGCGCAAGTTGGTGGCCAGATTGGTTTCTTGGATTCTTTTCTTCTTGGCGTGAGAGCGCGGCGAACCTCAAGTGGCGCCACAACCGACAAACACGGGGTCCATTTGCGGTTTTCCGTGGCAAGAGTGCCCCACCCAAGCGCTTTGGCGTTTTCGACTTCTCCTCCAGCTTCAAGCCATGCTCCTAACGAAGGGGGTGGGGAAGACTGGGACCAGGGCAGCGACTTGCCTTGCATGCTTGGAAGATATCCTCGCGCGGACATTGCGCGTGCTTTAAGCGATGCAGGCGGATTGCGACCTTGGTCGTCCGTCCAGGGAATCAGTCGGAACCGTGGGATGTATCCAAATGACGCGCACGAATTCGCCAAGCAATCCAGTGGCCCTCTCGATCTTCGTCGCCTTCACCTTCGTGGTCATGAGCTTCGCTCCCCTGGTGGGAGCGCAAGGCCCCAGCCCGATGGTAGCGATCCAACCCGCGACTGTCCCGGCCAACGGCGAGTTCGTGGCAGCGCTCTCGATCAATGGCATCACCGACTTTGGCTCTGCCGTCGTCACGCTGAGCGTCCCGGACACCTCGGTCGTGGCCATCACGAACGTCTCGAACGGCACTTTCCCCGGCGCCGGACAGTCGAACAACCTCTCATCCCCCGGCAGCACCGTCACTATCAACGTCACGCGCTCGGGAGATCCCCCTGGCCCCAGCGGCAATTTCGACCTTGCGTACTTTGGTCTCCACGGCAATGGCGCGCAAGGAAGCACGACGAACATCAACATCACGATCAATGACATCCGCGATAGCGCGGGGTCCCCCATTGGCGGCGTGACCACGCAGGATGGCGTCATCACCATCGGCGCGAGCGCCGGCTGCTCCGGCGACGGCGTCATCCGCGGCGGCATCCACATCGCGGGCGCATCCTTCGACACTTCCCGCGTGAAGGTCAACTACTCCCTGTTGGGCGTCTGCGCGAACGCGACGTTCACCGCGACCGGCGAGTTTGCCGAGTTCAACTCTCCCCAAGGCGCGCCCTTCTCCATCAGCGGCGTGACGAACAACACCAACTGGACGGTGCAGGCATGGGTCGACTCGAACAACGATGGCGCCATCGGCGAGCAAGAGCCCAAGGCCGCGCCCCAGTCGTTCGACCCCGCCATCATCGACCCACTCTTCTTCAATGTCACAGGTGGCAGCCAAGGTCCGTCTGGTGGCCCGCTGGAACTCATCATGACTTCCGGCACGGCGCCGCTTGGCACATCCACGCTCGTCGAGCTACGCATCGCGAACCTCACGGGAGCGACCGACTTCAACGTGCTATCGGTAGATGTGTCGTACGACCCGGCCATCGTTTCCTTCGGGGACGCGTCCCCAGCGAGCCTCATCCCGGACACCACGACGACCGCGTACAACCCATCGTCCTCCCCAGGTGTAGCCAGCCTCCAGATCACGAAGAACGGCAGCGCCTCCGCACCCGTGGGCAATTTCACCGTGGTCCGGTTCAACCTCACGGCAGTGGGCAACGGCACGAGCGGTCTCAACCTCACGGGTCACGGCCTGACCAACTCCACCACGGGCGACGTGCCATTCGACGTCATCCGCAACGGCACCTTCACCGTGTCCTCCGGCGGCGGCGACCCTGGTCCGTGCGGTGGCGAGGGTCAGCCCCAGTGCTCCCCCGGCCCAGGCCCCGGACCAGGCCCTGGCGGCCCCTCCTGCACGAGCTCGGGCGGCGCTTGGGTGAACGGCACGGTCACGAACTCGCGAGGCGAGGTCGTGTCTGGAGCCTTCGTGAACTTCCAGAACGATGACACGGGCTCTGGCGAGGGCTTCAACCAGACGTGGACCGACGGCACGTTCAGTTGCCAGGTCCCAGCCGGCAACTACACGATCAACGCGAACGCGCCCAACCAGGGGCAAGCGTTCTTCCCCGGCTACTTCACGGCTGGCTCCATCAATGAGAACATCTCGATCGTGCTATCGTTCAACGCGCGCCCGCCGTACCACGCGCCCACCGTCTTCTATGGTGGAACGCTCTATGGTAGCGTGACGTTGGACGGCGCTCCCCTCCCGAACATCACCATCGACATGTTCGCCAACTGGGGCGGCGGCATGGGAGGCGCTCCCAGTGAGCCTTGCCAGGACCAGCAGAACGAGACGAACTATCGTCTCTCGTGCAACGGGCAAGGAATGACGAACGCAACAGGCGATTTCGTCATCACTGGCATGTCGAACGGCACGTTCAACCTCAACGTGGACGGCTCCACGGCGCACTTGCCATCACGCTACATCCAGGAAGCCGTCACTTTCGAGAACGCGCTCTTCGACACGCAAGAGAGCGTGACGCTCTCCCCCATCACCTTCCAGGCGCCAGGCATCATCCAGGGCCACGTGTACGCCAACCTCTCTGGCAATATCACTGGCGTCGGCAACGTCAGCGTCAACGCGAACCCCCAGTGCCTCGACCAGCAGGGCCCAATGAACGGTCCCTCTGACCAGTGCGGCAGCTGGGGACAGGCCACGACGAACGCGACGGGCTTCTACCAGATCTACGTGAGCAACGGGACGTACGGCATGAACGCCTACACTGACTCGTTCTTCTACCATGGCCCCGCGCTTTCGAGCGCACAGAAGAACTGCGGCCCATTCCCTGAGGCCGAGTGCATCACCGTGACCGTGGGCAACACGTCGTACGCCAACTTCACTCTCAGCGTCGGCTCGGTCCTCAGCGGCCGCGTCGTGGATGGGGATGGCAACGGCGTCCGCGCGAACCTCAACGTCCAGACGGATCAGCAGTTCTGCTGCGAGCCTGGACGCTTCTTCTGGGGACAGACCGACTTCAACGGGCAGGGCTTCTTCAACGTCACCGTGGACCCCGGCACGTACTCCGTGCGCGTGGACCCCGACCGCTGGGAGCGCCCAGACCTCAGCTCGGTCACCATCCGCAACGTGACCCTCAACGCCAGCCAGAACCGTGAGCTTGGCAACATCACGGTCAGCGCCGGCGGCTCCATCGAGGGCAACATCACTGGCACTGACGGAGATGCGGCTTCCTTCGTGAACGTCATGGTGAACACGCACGTCGAGTGTCCGCCTGGCATGCAGTTCTGCGGCGGAGGAGACTTCGCGGGCTTTGGCTTCACTGACGAGAATGGGCACTACAACATCCAGGGCATCGGCGCTGGCACGTACGACGTGTCCGTCGAGCCCGGCTTTGGCGGCGCGTTCCAGCGCAAGACAGTCTCCAACATCAGCCTGAACGAGAGCCAGACGCGCGTCGTCGATATCGTCCTCTCGCAGGGCGGCACCATCGCGGGCTTCGTGCTCGACGCAACGGGCCTCCCCGTGCGGGGCGCCTTCGTGGACGCCAACTGGCAACCCGCCTTCATGGGCGGCCCAGGCAAGGGCCCCGAGGGCGGCGGCCCAGACCAAGGCCCCGGCGGCGATCAGGGCCCCCAGGCGACGGGCGGCACCGGTAACGAGGACCTCACCGTGAGCGGCGCGTATCGCTACGACGGTAACGGGACCTCAGGGCCGCTCGTGATCGGCGTGGTGGACGACATGACGCCCCAGGACCTCATCCTCGGCATCGCGACGCCGACCGCGCAGGGCAGCTACAACGGCACGTACACGATCCCCCACGTTCCAGCCGGCACGTGGCGCATCGTCGCCTTCGTTGACACGTACGCGAACAACAACCCAGACTCGAACGAAACGCTATCGTTCTTCGACACGCAAGACGCGACTGGACCGTCGTACCAGGAGATCACCAACATCACGACCAACATGGCCGCCGTGGACCTCGTGCTGCACGACGCGCCCGAAGCCGGGTGGCAAGGCATGGGCGGCGGCGATCAGGGCCCAGGCCCCGGCCCGGGCCCCACTGGCCCAGGCGGCGGCCAGCAGGAAATGTGCCAGACGGGATGCTGGGGGCACGGCCAGACGGACGCGAACGGCTACTATACGATCCGCGGACTCGCGGATGGCACGTTCAACATGTTCGTGCGCCCGCCATTCGATCAGCCTGACCTCAGCAGCGCGAGCCTCGACATGATGCGCGACACCCTTCCCAACGCGAGCGTCGGGAACACGACGTGGAGGAACTTCACGCTGGGGTCTGCCGGAACGATCCACGGATGCGTTGTGGACGGCGCGGCAAGCGTCGTGCCTGGCGCATGGGTCAATGCGTTCTCGCCGGGCATCGGATATGGTGGCGGCGAGCAGACGCGCGGCGACGGTTGTTTCACCATACGCGGCGTGCGCGCCGGCACATACGAGGTCGAGATCCAACCTCCCTTCGGCTCAAGCTACACGCGCACCCAGTTCCATGATATCGTGGTGAACCAGAGCCAGACGCGCGAGCTGGGCACGATCGTGCTCGGTTCAGGCGTCGTGTTCTCCGGGACCGTGCTGGACGCAAGTGACGTACCAGTCCAGAACGCGTTCGTGAACGTCTTCGAGATCCACGACCAGGGCGACTTCGGCCCCGGCAACTTCGGATTCGCCCAGACGGACAACGCTGGCGCATTCACCATCCGCGGGCTCCAGGCTGGGCGTTACGGCCTCTCCGTGATGCCTCCCTACGGCTCCGAGCTCTCGGCCAAGTTCGTTCCAGAGCTCCGCATCAACGAGAGCGGACGCACGGGCTACGTCGTTCACCTCGGCGGCGGCGGTTGGATCAACGGCACGGTCACTGGCACCGATGGGCTGCCCCTCTCGGGCGCGTTCGTGGGCGCCTGGTCGCCAAGCGTCCACAGCGGCGCTGGCACGCAGACCGACTCGCAAGGCCGCTTCAACCTGACCGGGCTCGAAGATGGCACCGACTACAACTTCGACGCCTTCCCGCCCTGGAGCAGGGGCGACCTGGCGAGCTATCACGAGAGCGACCTGGTGGTCGCCACTGGCGCAGGCACGTTGCCAGGGAACAGCGGCAACGTCACGCTCACCACTGGCGGCAGCCTCATCGGGCACGTCGTGGACGCAAGCGGTGCCTCGATCGAGAACGCCTTCGTGAACGTGGGCGGACGCGGCACGTTCGGCTGGGGCATGACGGATGGCGATGGCAACTTCACCATCAACGGCCTCAACCCATCAGTCAACGAGCGGCTGCACCTCTTCGTGCAGCCCGGGTTCGGCTCG
>JBAZZN010000174.1:0-6042 GCA_041658815.1 Thermoplasmatota archaeon | reverse complement strand
TTGTGCGGGCATTGGGGGTATATGGAAGCGTACAGGTGCATTAAGGCTTGCACCCCCGCGCCGCTCCGCTCAGGTGCTGGAACGGTTGCGGTGCAACCTGAGCCTGGGCCGGGTATGCGCCCGCCGGGACGCCCTGTCGGGTCCCGGCCTGGCGGAGCGAACGGAATGCCGTTTTTGGCATTTGGAAACGTCGAAGTCCGATACGTCGAATAGCGTGGGTCTTTCCCGACCCGGTTAGGCGCCGGGTCGGGAGCCTCCTTTTTCCTACGTTGATAGGACATGCCAGACTCCCGCTCGTCGCCACGCACGTCCTTTGATAGCACAGGTGGAATCGGGGAAACTTCGATCAGCCGCTACTCGCGCGCAGCATAGCGAGACCTCTTCGCGTGTTACCGTGGAACGGGGCAAATCGCCTCATCCTTCGATGGCCTCGGCGTATCGCTTCATGCGCGAGGAGAACTTTTGCGCATATTGCGAACAGCACGGCTCAATGTTCGAGGACCGAACAACACGCAGCGTATTGGGTGTGAGAGACGCGTCCGATCGGGCCACGTGCTCCTCCCCCCATGCGAGAGACGATCAATGCGTCTCCCATATCATGGGAGACTTACGAAACGTCTTATATAATCGGGGAGCCTTCTCAAGTGTGATGTCGCCGGACGAAGCCTTGCCAAGCTTCCCCACGCCTGCCGTGCGGAACCGCGTGCTTGAGCTTGGCTTTGGCAGCGGCCTCTGGACGCGCGCCGACCTCGAAGCAAAGTGGGGGGTGAGCACGGCGAACAAGTTCATCGACGAGGCAAAAGCGTACGGCTGGCTCGTTTCCCCCTTCCGCAACCAATTCTGGGTTCCCACCGCGTCGGACCTCATGGTCGTCCCGTGGCTCTCGCCAAGGCTCAGGGACGAGTTCATTCTCAGCCGCGCACTCGCGGCCAGCGGCATCAAGTTCTGGAGCCTGAGCGCCTGGGCCCGCTCCGAGGGACTCCTCTTCGCGCAACCCCTCTTCGTCACGGACCTCAGCCGCCGCGACGAACCCTACGCGGGACGCAAACCCATCCCGGACCTGGAGAAGGACGTGCGGCGGCGCGCCGAGATCGTCAGCAAGATCCCGTTCCTCGACCGCCTCATCATCGTGCCCGAGCTTGGGAAGCTTGGGCGCATGAATGGCACGTTCACGACGATCGGCAAAGGCCGACCCGAGATCGTCCCACCCTTCACTTTCATGGACGCCGAGGAGGGCACCGACCGCGGAGGCGAACCAGCGAAGGACGCGGAGGTCACGCGGCCCACCATGATCCGCTACTCCCTCGCGCCCACGTTGGAGGACCCTGCGTGGCTCATCGCGTTCCTCATCGCGCTCGACCTGCCGCGCACGAACATCGTGGTCCGCAAGATCGCGCAGGAAGCCATCGAAAAGGACGCTCGCAAGGGCAAGAAGCAACGCCGCGAGGAGGACGTCCTCGTCGAGGCAAGGCGCCTTTCGGGACGCTTCGGTCCGGCCCTTCCCAACGAGGACTGGAAAACGCTCCTCCGCGTGGCCGAGTTCCCGTTCTTCCTCGTCCCGCCCGACATCTGGCAAGAGGTCGCCTCCGGCACGGCCGCGCGCCGCTTCGAGCTGACCGGGAATATCGGGGGCAAGCGGAATGCTTGACGTCGATGCGCAGCGCATGGTCTTCGAGCGCGTCCGCATGGCCGCCAAGCAGCACGGCCTCCTCGTAGCGCCCATCGGCAGCGTGTACTTCCTCCAGATGGGCGAGCCTCGCCTCCTCACGAAGGACGTCGACACGGTCCTCCACGAGAATGATCACGAGATCCCGCCGCTCGAGAAGGTCGTCGCCTTGGCGAACGACTTGGGCGGCGAGGTCGTCGTTGCCGAGCAGAGGTCCATCGTCATCGTCACCATTCGCGACCTAGCCGAGGACCCTGTCATCATCGAGCTCCTGCGCGGCCGCGATCGGCCCGGCTTCCTCAACCGCTCCCTCCTCACCCGCGCCGCTGACCTTGCCAAGCGAGACGACAACGTCCTCCACTACCCGGTCGAATTCGTCATCACGCTCAAGGCCGAAGCCTCGATCGATCGGAGCGAACGCGCCCGAAAGGCGCGTGGCCGCGCCGCGAAAGAGTCCGATCCCGCGAAGCGCCAAGAGGATCTCGACATGGCGGAACGAAGCGACGCCCGCTCGACCGACTTCTCGCGCGACGTCTTCGGCCAGATGGCCGCCGCGATGCAAGGCGGGCTCAAGGAGGACCTCTTCGCCGACGCCCTCACGCACGTCAAAGAGACCTGGCGAGCGGACGTCGCGAACCTTGTCGACGCCGCCAGTCAAGGGTCGCTCCACTTGCGATCCAACAAGAAGCTCTTCCCCAAGGGCTGATGGTTTCTGTGCGCGCACGCGCCGGTACGAGCGCGCCGCCATCATCTCGTACCTCCAGGCCAACGTCCGCTATCAAAACTTCGCGGATCGCACCCCCGAGACCACACCAGACTAGACTCCCTTGTTGCAGATTGCAGATTGGAGGGTTTCGGCCCGCGGGGCGGAAGGGTGAATGTATGGGCGCACGGTTCCTGACGCATGAGCTACGGCGGTGCAGCTGGCCCAGCCATTCGCAGGAACATCGAGCGCGGCCAAGAGGCGGACGAGCGCGGACGCCTCAACTCGCGCATCCAACGGTTCGAGGCCCAGATCCGCGCCCTGGGCCACGAGCCCGTCGCCTGATCGCCTCGCACGATGCCCACGCAGTCCAATCTAAGCAAATTCATTTATAGGAAACTTTGCCTACATTGGACTATGCCCGTCCCGCCGGCCCAGCTCGCCATCCTGGCCAGCTTGACCAAGCCCAAGGGCGTGAGCGTCTTGGCGAGCGAGAACGGGCTTCCGTACGAGGCGGCGTACAAGGCGGTCCGCGAGAGCGAAAAGCGCGGCATCGTCGCGACGCACCGCGAGGGACGAGCGCTCGTCACGTCCTGCCGCTCGGCATTGGCGCCACAACTGGCGCGCTCGCTCATCTTCGATTCCCCTCGCCAGGATTGGGGGCGCGTCTTCCACGGTCAACGCCCCACGCTCTTGCGCGTGCTCGACAAGGTGGGGGAGCCGGAGCTCGCGGCGGTAGTCTGCGGCAAGAGCCGGAGCCTCGTCTATCACGCGATCAAGACGCACGCGCCCCGCGGCCTCCTGATCCGCAAAGGTGGCACGTACGCCATCAACCCGCGGCTCACCGTCCTGCGCAGCCTTCTCGAAGAGCTCGACCGCGTCGAAGCCGCGCATCGGCTCCACGAGCTCGAGCCGGACGCGAGGGTCGCCTGGAGCCTTGGCCCCGAGATCTTGTTCGCAAGCAGGAAGCGGCTGGCGGGCCCACGCGTCCAGCTTGCGGCCTTGTCGCGCTTCAGCGAGTACGGCCTAGACTTCATCACGGGCGAAGCAACGACCTATTGCATCGCGAAGCGGCGTCTCGACGCGGCGGACGCGATCTTCCAGACGCTCATCGTCGGCTCCGGCAGCAGCGTCAACCGCTCCTACTGCGCGCTCCTCTACGAGAAGGCCAAGCCCGCCGAGTTCGAACGAAAGTCCAAGATCTACGGCCTCGAAGCGGAAGCCCGCGCGCTCATGCGCTACGTGCAGACCCACGAGGCCACGGAGGGCTTCTTGCCCTGGCGCGAGCATGAACGATACCGCGAGCAGTACGGGGTGTCCACGTGAGCGTCGAGGTCAGGAAGTACGCATTGGACGACCTGCGCTCGGAGATGCGGCTCGTCGACTCGAAGCTCGGCGGGCCCATCAACGTCAATCTCATGGGCGGCCACGCGCCGCCGCGCGGGCCCGGAGCCGTCGACCGGGCAGTCTTGCTTAAGAAGCACCGCAGAAAATTCCCTATAATTCAAGTGGGATGACAATCGCCGCCTGCTTGGGGAAAGCTGCTGCGAAAGGACGCATTCCTTGCTGCCTTTCGAATGCGAAACAGTCAAATCCACCATCGACCATAACGGACCTACATGCGAAAGTAGTCCGAAGTAGGGCGCTTTCGTATTCGTGATGGTCATGCCGGTTCCTCGGACGTACTTCCTGTTGGCGGATCGCCCGGTTTTCACGGTCAAGGAAGCAGCCGAAGCCACGTGCCTCGAGGGCCGCCGATTGACGCAGGAGCTTGCGCGCCAAGTGCGCGCGGGCTACTTCTGCCCAGTTCGTCGCGGCATGTACGCGACGGTCCCCGTGAGCCTGATCGAGCGACCCGAGGCCAGCCCGCCCGTGAACCCGTACCTCGTCGGAAGCAAGCTCACGGGGCCATACTTCTTGGGCTATCATACGGCGCTCGAGCTTCACGGCGTGGCACATTCGGAGTATCGCGTCGTCCACGTAGCGTCACCCAAGCAAGTGCGCTCCTTCGAGTTCCAAGGGCTCGAATATCGCCGGGTTCCCGCCAGCGCGCGCGAGGTCGAGCTCGCCTCGACCACGCACCGCGTCGAGGACCAAGCCGTGAACGTCGCGAGCCGCGAATGGACGCTCGTGCAGTGCGCGCTGCGCCTCGACCTCGCGGGAGGCTTCGAGGAATACTACCGAAGCGTCACCGGCTTTGATAGCCTCCACCCCGAGAAGGCACTCGCCGCGACGCGCTTCTACAAGACGCGCACCCTGTACAATCGGGTTGGCTTGATGCTGTGGGCAAATCGGGAGCGTTGGCACGTCACGGCCGCGGACCTCGCTCCGTTCAAGCGAGGCCTCAGCAAGCACCCATACTACTTTGGAGCCGCAAAGGGAGCGGCGAAGTACGTTCGCGAATGGAACGTCTTCGTGCCCGAGAGCATGACTGAGGTGATCGGCCTTGGCGAGGAATGAACCGGACCCGCGGATGATCCGACGCCTCGCGGGGGAGCAGCAGTACCAGCTCGACCCCATCGAACGCGCCTACCGACTCACCGCGTTCTTGGCTGAGGTCGCGGACCACCGCTATCTTGCGAACGCGCTTGTGCTCAAGGGCGGAACGGCGCTCAACTTGTACCTTGGCGCGACTGAGCGCCTCAGCGTCGATGCAGACCTCAACTTCGTGGGGACGCTCGAAACGAGCGAGCTCGACGAGGCCAAGAAGCAAGTGTACCAAGCCGTCGAAGCGATCGCGCGCGAGCGCGGCTACGCTCCAGAGGTCCTCCAGGACACGCACGCGCTGCGCGCGTACACGCTGCGCTACAAGAACGCGAACGGCGGGAGCAACCTCATCAAGCTCGACTTGAACTTCCTCGACCGCGCGACCGTCACGCCGCCCCAGCAGGCCAAGCCGCCCAGCATCTTCAACATCGAGGGTCCGCCAGTTAATTGCCTCAGCCTCACGGAGCTTGCCGGAACCAAGCTCGCGACCATGATGCTCCGAGGCGCCGCACGCGACGTCTTCGACGTGGCGAACCTCGCGTGGGACAAGGTGGACGAGCCCTTCGCGCGAAAGATCGCGATCTTCCACGGCCTCCTCGATCACCCCCAGCTCGCCAACTTCGACCCTCAGCGCGCGGCCAACCTCGAGAAGCGGCACTGGGACTCCGACGTCCGCAACCTCCTCCGCAAGGGAAAGGACATCGACATGGAAGCGACGAAGGCGAACGCGACGAAGCGCGCGTCGACCGTGCTCCCGCTTCAGGGAGAGGAGGTCGACTGCCAGCGCGCGCTCGTCAACGGCGAGTGGCGGCCCAAGCTCCTCTTCGCGCCTTTCCCTCACAACGGCGCCATCGCCAAGCACCCCGGCATGGCGTGGCGCATCAAGAACCCCGACGCGCGCCTGCCAACTTGACGGCCGCCGCGCGCGCCCTGGGTCATGGAGGTGTCCAGCGGAAACAATTGGATAATGCGAGCGTTCGAGAAGCCAAGAGAGCGCCTCGGGCGACCGCCAAAGGTCGGACCGAAAGCGAGGGAGTCCTCGCCACCGGTCAAGCCGCGAAGAGAGAATAGGCCTTGACTCAAAACTAGCGTGAGACGATCGACTCTCGCATCGCGATTACGAAAATGTTGTGCGCCGTCTGCTTGGCTTGCACCTCGTTCTCGCGTGCTATCTTTGTGCGACATC
>JBAZZN010000173.1:0-6073 GCA_041658815.1 Thermoplasmatota archaeon | reverse complement strand
TGGCTTCTTGGCTTATTGGATTCTTGGCGTGGACGAAGCTGCCGCAGGAGTCGGGATCCGCGCCTCACGTTGCAGGGGGAACTTTGCGCCCCGGGGCCCCCGCGAGGAAGCGCTGCGCGAGCATCTCGACACCCGCGACCATCGCTCGCCAAAGGAGGAGCATCACCACGCCGGAATAGAACGCTGGATGCGATGCTTCCGTGATGACGCGTGCGCCCAGCAAAAGCAAGGGGGATGCGAGGACGAGGAACGAACGTGTCGCAAGGCGCGCCAGCGTGACGACCATCGTTCATGCTCGCTGCACCTGGACCGAGTGGGTTGCGGCCGCGTGCTCGATGACTCCTCAGCCTGGGCCTTCCATGCCATCCATCTTGAACTGCGCCATGAGCTGGCGCTGCATCTTCTTGTTGCCAGCGAGGCCCTTCATCATCTTCTTGGAGGACTCGTAGTAGGTCAACAGCTCCTTGACCTGCTTGGCGTCCACGCCTGACCCAAGGGCGATGCGCTTGATGCGGCTCGACTTGATCTCGCCTGGGTTCTCCATCTCATACTCGGTCATCGAGGACATGATGACCTTGAACTTCTCGAACTTGCGCTGCGTCTCCTCCATCTGCGCGGTCTGCATCTTGGACTTGGCCGAGGCCATGCCTGGGATCATGTCCATGACCTTGGAGAGCGGGCCCATGCCTGATAGCATCTCCATCTGCGCGCGCATCTCGACGAGTGAGAAGCGGCCCGACATGAGCTTCTTGGCCGTTTCTTCGGCGGCAGCTTCGTCCGTGATCGTTTCTTGGGCCTTCTCGAGGAGCGTCTGGATGTCGCCCATGCCAAGCAGGCGTGAGATGAAGCGCGCGCTATCGAACTTCTCGAGGTCCTCGATCTTCTCGCCCACGCCTATCCAGAGGACCGGCGCTTGCGTCTCGCTGACGGCCGTGAGAGCGCCGCCGCCCTTCGCGGTGCCGTCGAGCTTCGTGATGATGACGCCAGTGACCTGCACCGCCTCGTGGAACGCGCGCGCTTGCGGCCCAGCCTGCTGACCGACCTGCGCGTCCATCACGAGGATCTTCTCGTCGGGCTTCGCCATCTCGAAGACTTCTTTCATCTCCGTGATGAGGCCCTCTTCGAGCTTGTCGCGGCCAGCGGTGTCAACGATGATGACGTCAACGCCCTTCGCGCGCAGGTCCTTGAGGCCGCGCTCCACGATCCTCGCCGCCACGCGACCCGCGAGTTGCGCGTCCGTCTCGGCGGCCTGCTGACCCTTCCACGCGTCGCTCTCGCCGTACACTTGCGCGTTCGTCTGCTGCGCGAGCGTCTTGAGCTGCTCGTAAGCGGCTGGCCGGTGCACGTCGGCCGCGATGAAGCCGACCTTCACGCCCTTCTTTGAGAACCACTTGCCCAGCTTGCCAGCGGTCGTCGTCTTGCCTTGGCCGTAGAGGCCAACGAGCATGATGACCTGTTTTTTGGGCTTGATCTCGCGCGCAGTCCCCAGGAGCTTCACGAGCTCCTCGTACACGATGGTGACGACGTGCTCACGCGCGCCTTGCCCGGCTCGGGGCTTCTCTTCGAGCGCGCGGCGCGAGATCTCGCGCGTCAGCTTCAGCGTGAGCTTCACGTTCACGTCGGCTTGCAGGAGCGCACGCTGGATGTCGCGCACGACGTCCTTGATGGTGGCCTCGTCGATGGTGCCCGTGCGCGCGATCTTGTTGAGCGTCGCGCGGAGGCTCTCGCCGAGGTTGTCGAGGACCATGAGGAAGATGCCTACGCGAGACCTCGTGAAAAGGCTTGGGGCGCGCGATGGGGCCTTCGGCGTTCCTTGACTCCTGACAACCCGGGCAAGCAGTCGTCCTACGTCCGTCTGCGGCTGAGGAGGCCCACGACCGCGAGCGCGCCCAGCGCGGCGACGACGCCCGCGCCCGGAGTGTCCTTGGTAGGGCCGACGACGCTGCCGCTGGAAGATATCTCGGCGATGCTGGCCGAGGCCAGACCGATGGTCGCTTCGTGCACGAGCGTGGCGACGTCCGCGGCGTCATACGTGTACACGATGCGCGTCTCGCTGGTGCCATTCGCACTCGGCTGCACCTTCAACACGGCTCTCACGGGAACGTCGATCGTGGCGCCTTGCGGCGTCGCGCCCCTCGCGAGTGTGGACCACGAGACGGCGCCGACTTGCGTGCCGTTCCTAGCGAGCACAGCGCTCTCCACGCCCACGCCTGGCGCTTGCTCCCCGACGCCGGATGCATGCATGTCGAGTGCGAGTCGGTCCATGCTCGAGTCGATGAACGGCCACTTCGTGACAAAGAGATCGTACTTCACGGCGCTGGCTGGGATGGTCAGGCTCGCCGCGCCGGCCTTGAGCGTTGTCGCGGTGTTGCGGAGCGTGAAGAGTAGCGTGACCTGTGCGTCGCCGTTGGGGAGCGTCAAGTTGTCAAGCACGCCGCCGGGCGCGGGCGCAGGCGTCTTGGTCGGCTTCACTGGCGCGGTGAGCGTCAGGTTCAGCACGACGGCGTCGCCCTTCGTCGTTTGGTTCACTTGATAGCTCGCTGCGGCGAGGTCGAGGCGCGCGACGACCTCGTTGTCTGATGGGAGACCGTTCGCGTCCACGTCACGGTACTCGACGAGCTGGTCGAACGTGTAAGTGAACGCGTCCGTCTCGTTCCCTGCAGCGCGGACGACCAGGACTGGCTTCTTGTCCAGGAAAGAAAAGCTCACGAGGTCGTTGGAGAGCACGATGCCCCGTGCGTCTTCCTTCACAGCGGGAGCGCTCGGGGACGCTCCTGCGAACGCGCTTCCCACGAGGAGCGAGAGGACGGTCAAGATGCTGAGATTGCGGATGGTTCGTCGCATGGCAGATCCTTCTGAGTCGCACGAGGCACGACACCTGATGAAGCGGCTCAGGCGAACGTCGAAGGGAGAAGACAAGTGCTAGGGATGATCGCCAGAACGGCTTCGGAACGTTCATGACGCGCCCCTGCGCGTGGAACGATCGGAATGCACGACCCGCCGCTCGATGACGTCAGGCTCCGCCACGCGACGAGCGAGCGATGGGAACGAGCTGCCGTGCTGCGGGAACGAGGATGGCTGCATGATGTCCGCGCCGCTGGCAACGTCGCGAGCGCCATATGCGTCGGCCTCGTGGGCGTGCGAGTGCAACTGGACCGGGCCAGCGGCGAGAGCGCATGCGAGTGTCGCGGCGAGGCCCCGTGTGAGCACGCCCTCGCCCTGGCGCTGGAGGTCGGATTGGTGGCTTCGGCGCGGACCGAAAGTAGCCTCCCCCCTCCCGGCGAGCCGCCCGCCAGGCCGCGGTCCGACCCCATACCTGACCGGCGAGCTGGCGCGTCACCTCCCCCCACCGTTTCGCTCTCGTCTCCCCCACCACTCCTCATCGCCCTCGACCCGACGGATCCCGGCCGGGTCACCCTGTCGGGCCAACTGACCGAGTCCCAAGCCGAGTCCCTCGCGTGGGTCTGGTGGCGGCGAGACGGTGCAGCGTCATGGAGCGGCGAAGCGCGCACGCTCGCGCAAGCGCTGCAACTGCTGCGGGACCATGACGCGCCGGCCGTGGCGGCGGCGCCGGAGAACGGCTCACTCGCGGGCTCGTGCGCGCTCTTCCGGCAGCGCGCGCTGGGCGAGCCGGTCACCATCCGTTTGCTGGATGCCGCGTCCATCGCCGCACTGGAACTCGCGCGCTTGCTTGCGGACCGGGGCGCGCGACCATTCCCGGGGCGCCTCCCTGCCGAGTTGTGGTCGGTGGACGAGCCCAGCTTCGCCGCGTGGTGCTTGCTCGCGTGGCGCTACGGCGCGGAAGTGCGTCCTGACCCCACGCTCAACCCGCACCCCTTGACCGGCGTCGAGGTACTCCTTGACCCGGGGTGCTTGCCGGGGCGGCTCAAAGCGCCAGAGGACCCCGCGCTCCACGCGTTCCTCGTCCACGCGCTTGGAGGCGAACCCGTCGTCGATGCGGAGCACGGGCACGTCCTCATCCCCGCATCGCGCGTGGCCGACGTGGAGGATGGTCTGCGTGCTTTGGGCGCGGACGTCACGTACAAGCGGCTCGCACCACCGCACGAACGGTATCTCGAGTGGCCCTCCGAGCTTCCCGAGGACCTGCACGGGGCGCGTCCGCGGCTGCGCGAGCACTACGCGGGAGAGCTAGACCGCGTGCCGCCGCGCATGAGACAGGGCGTGACGCTCGCGGGTTATCAGCGCGAGGCCGTCGCGTTCCTCCTGCACCACGAGCATACTTGCCTGCTCGCCGACGACATGGGCCTTGGCAAGACGCTCGAATCCATCGCAGCGGCGCAGTGCTTGGAGGGGCGCGTGCTCGTAGTCGCGCCAGCGAGCGCACGCGAGGTCTGGCGGCACGAGGTCGCCAAGTTCACTCTCGAATCCTCCGTCGTCTGGGGCCCCGGTGCGGAGCCAACGCTCCCCGAAGGCGCGAAGTACGTCGTCACGGGCTACAGCAACCTGGAACCGCTTGCAGACGCGCTTCGGCCCGAAGACTTCGCGCTCGTCATCCTTGATGAGTCGCACTACGTGAAGAACGCGGCGAGCGGTCGCGCGAAGCTCGTGCACGAGAAGCTCGCGCGCATCCCGCGGCGGCTCGTCATCAGCGGCACGCCCGTCATGAACTCGCCCGAAGAGATCCGCGCGCAGCTCGCGTTCCTTCATCCAGATGAGTGGAGCGACGCGGACTGGTTCAAGCACCGCTTCGGGGAGCCGTTCGAGGAAGGCAGCATCGAGGTGCGTGAGCAAGTGCTATCACGTCTGCGCCAGTTCCTGGATGGCGTCATGATCCGCCGCGAGAAGGCGACGGCGCTGCCGGATCTCCCGCCAAAGACGATCCTGTGGCATCGCGTGCCCATGCCTGCAGAAGCGCGCCGTGCCTACGTCGCGCTCGAGGACGAGTTCGCTGATGCCTTCGAGAAGGACGCCTCCAGCGCCACGGGCAAGCTTGAGCACCTTCGCCAGGCTGCGCTGGCCGGCAAGATGCCCTCCGCGCTCGCGTTCCTGCGCGAGCGCATCGCAGCGGGCGAGAAGCTCGTCGTCTTCACCCGCTATCGGAACGCGATGACGAGCCTTGAGGCCGAACTTGCGGACGCGCACCCAGTCTCACTATCGGGCGACACGACGCCAGAGGGCCGAGTCGAGGCCGAGCGCCGCTTCCAAGAGGACGCCGACTGCCGCGTCTTCTTGGGCCAGCTCGTGGCCGCTGGGACTGCGATCACGCTGGTGGCCGGCACGCACGCGGTCTTCCTGGACCTCTCGTGGAACCCAGCGGACCATCGCCAAGCGATGGACCGCATCCACCGCCGCGGCCAGACGAAGCCCGTGACGGCGCACTTCTTCCTCGCGGAGGGAACGGTGGACGAGGACATGGCGCGCGTGCTCGACGAGAAAGGGCGGATGATGGACATGCTGCTATCACCAACGGGCGAGGGAGGCGCCGCCATCAAGGGTGGCGCTCGCCTCGTGGGGAAGCGGTTGCTGGAACGGAGGGGCGTGCCGGCCGCGCGCGACGCGCGCGCCGAGGCGACGCCAGGGGAGAGCGCTCCCCCGGGCCCCCTCCTTAGGGCCAGATCCGTGATCTGAACACGCGTCGGAAGGTGCTTGGGTCCGAGAGAACCCCCACCTGGGTCCAGGAAGCTGGCGCTCGTGAACGCTGTCGAAGGCGCGTAGTCACAGCGCCTTGAGGAGAGCATCGCAGGTCTGAGCGGTTTGACCATTGAGGGAGTGCTTGCCGATCAAGTAGTCCGCGGCGCTGGCGACGGCGGGATCGCACTCAGTGAGGGCTTTCGCGACGAGGTCGCGAAGCTTGTTCTCGCGGAGGATCGTGACGACCTCTTCGCGTTGTGCTTGGGTGGCTTGGTCCCAGAGGTAGCCGATGTCAACGAGGTCCTTCGCGGCTTTGCGCAGCCGGTGGTCCTCGTCTGGGTGGATCTGTTGGATCTCGTGCGGGTCGAATGAGGCGATCTCGGCGGGGTCTCGCATGACGCGGTACTGGAGTTCGCGGTCGCGGAATGCCTTGAGTTTCATCACGAGGAGCGCGGGGAGCGTGGGAATCGTGACTTCCTGC
>JBAZZN010000172.1:0-6230 GCA_041658815.1 Thermoplasmatota archaeon | reverse complement strand
GCGCTGACAGTGATCGGGGCGCCCTCCGGGCTCGTGAACGCGTCGCTGGGCATCTTCACGCTCGTCGCGCTGTGGGCGTCGTTCCTCCTCGTGCCCTACTGGGTCTTTGGCCGCATGGGGCTGCGCGAGGTGGATCACGAGCGCTGGCTCGTGCAGCCAATGAGCCGGCGGTACGCGGACCGCTTGCGCTTGTCCAACGGCGCGCTCCTCCTCGTCGCATTCGGCGGCATCGTGAACCTGGCCTTCCGCGCGGGGGCCTCGCCCAACGTCGCCATCTTCGAGGGAGTGCAACGTGTGGGCCGCGTCATCGCGGCCGTCCTCGTCATCGCCGCGACGGCCGTCGCGTTCTACTTGCGCAGGGAGCACGATCTCGTGCTAGACTTGGAAGCCGAAGCCATCCGCGACGGCGTGCGCGACGGGCGCGGCCTCACGGACCGGGAATTCTTGCCCAAGTAGAAGAGTGAACGTTGGGCCGCCACAGTCCAGAAAGCCGGAGGTGGCGGCCGGGGAGGCTGTCTTGCGGGCGACCGAGGCGTGCGCTCGATAGCAATGGGTGAGCGACGTCTTCGCTCACCAATGGCTCCCGACCTTACGTCCGGTTCCCGGGCCGATGAGGAGACGCGCGCCGTATGAAGGAAGCCGAAGGACGGGGGGTGGTAGCTGGCACCGCCAAGTGGGCTAGCATTTCGTGCAAAGGACTTTGCTCCACCCACACTGATGCCATAGTGGTGATTTGACTGCCCATGCGAAGAGCCGAACGCGAACGCGTCCACGAACTACGCAAGACACAGGAAAAGACCCACGAGACGCGACACAAGGACCACCACGCGAGCCGTGGCGGGTTCTAGGCCCTACTGGATCATTGGTGCGCGCTTCTCTGACGTCAGGCGTGGCGTCGGCTCGACGAGCAGCACGGCCTCTGCGTCAGGACCATCGTCGGTCATGATGCGCTCGCCCGTGTCGAACGCGTACCAGTTTGCTTCTCCACATTCGGCCAAGAAGCCCTGTATGTCGTTGCTTGACATGGTGACCCGGAAGACCTTCGTTTTCAGACTCATGACTCCGCTCTCCGTGCGATTCCGCAGCCAGACGGAGGCGGGGGACAACTTATCCTAGTGGCCCAAGGGGCAAGGGGAAGTCGCGAAGGGTTCTTACCCCATGAGCCGGGCCGCGCGTGGTGACGATCGGCTTTATAGCACGCCGTCCACTCGCACGTCCAGGTGCGTGAGCAAGATGTACGGCGGAAACCGCGGCCCCCCCTCGGGCCCTCGTGAGATGTTCGACGTGACATGCGGTGACTGTGGTCAAGCCACGCAAGTCCCATTCAAGCCCACCGAAGGGCGCCCCGTGTATTGTCGTGAGTGCTTCGCCAAGCACCGGCCACCGCGCGATTCGTTCGGCGGTGGCGGTGGTGGCGCTCGCCGCTACTGATTTTCCGCATCGCCAAGACACCCGAACTTAAGTCAATGGCGCACTATCGCCACCTTGCGTGAGCGCGACCGTTGACGGCTTGAGGGAGATTCTCAAGGGGCTCGAGCAGGCCGAGTCCAAGCTCCAGCACGAAGTCGCCCCCGGCGTCCACGCTTTTGGCGCAGTGCGCCCAATGGGCCGCATTCGATCGTACACGAGCGCCGGCCTTGCTCCCTTTGCGGGCCGCGGCGCCCAAAGCGAGTTCCTCCTCCTTGGTCACATCCACGTGGATGCGGAGGGCCACATCAAGCGTGTCGAGGGTTTCAATGGCCCCGAGGGCGAGCGATGGGCCAAGGCCGCCCACGAGAAGCTGAAGGCCACGGGCCAACTCGCGCCGGACGCCACGCTCCAAGCGCTGACGCCACTACGCAATTGCCCGCACACGGGCATCCGCTAGTGTTGACGCTCAATGGAACAATCGCTTGTGCACCCATTGGATGAGGCGCTCGATGTCACGAGCGTCGGAACGGCCCATCTTCTCCGCGTTCGCGTCGGCCACGCTGTTGGCCCAATCCTCAAGGGAGAATGGCGGCCGTGACAACAGATCGTACCGGAAGAACTGCGTCAAGCGCGCGCTTGGCCTAGCTTGCCGGTCGCGAGTGTACTGGCGACGCAGCTTGTCGATCGTCTGTGGCGCGCGGCGCGGTGCCTTCTTGGCGAATCCCGCGATGCAATCCTTGCGCAAGTGGACCGGCACGTCGTCTATGAACGCGCCATACGCGAGTGTCCCCTCCACGAGGCGGTCCTCGAAGATGGCGGGGGCGGGCGACTCGCACACGGCGCACATGTCACCAGCGGCCCAGAAACCAGGCGTCCAAGTGACGCACGCTTCGACCGCCTCTTGCTTGCTCGCGAGGTCGGCCTTCTCCGCCTCTGTAAGCTTGTCGAACCGTTGGGCGAGGATCAGGACATCCGCGAGTGCGGGGTGAAGTGCCGCGATGACCGTGAGCGTGGGCTGCGCGACCTCGCTTCGTTCGAAGTGGAGCGTGCCATGCTCGTGCTCCTCGTCATGGTCGTGCTCGTGGTCATCGTCGGCCATCGAGCCGCGAGCGACGCCTCCCCGATAAAGAGTCTCGCTGAGCTTAGGTCAGCCGTGTTTGGGGCAAGCGCCCGTCACGCGGTCCAGGATCTGTCCGCAGTTACCACAGACCTTGACGATCTTCCCGTCCCGGACCTCGACTTTGGCCTCGCTGCGGCCCTCGAGACTGATGGACGGAAGCTTTCCCCCCTTCGGCTTCATCGCGTGGGCATGGAGGCACGGGGTATTCAACCGTTATCCCCAAAAGGGGGGCGGGGGGTTTACCCCCCAGAGTATTCTCTCGTGAATCCTCGGGACTGTCCTGAGGTGGTGCCGCCCCGGCGCCCCAGACTCTTTTGTGGGGGTGTTCGTTCCGGCGACCATGCCTCGCGGGATCGCCTTCATCACTGGTGCGTCGTCCGGCATTGGCCTTGCGACCGCGCGCGCGTTCGCCTCTGACGGGTACGACCTCATCCTCGCGGGCCGTAGGGCGGACAAGCTCGACGCAGCGCACAGAGAGATCGTCGCCGCGCACAAG
The DNA here is from genome assembly GCA_041658815.1 of Thermoplasmatota archaeon. GTDB lineage: Archaea > Thermoplasmatota > SW-10-69-26 > JACQPN01 > JAJPHT01 > JAJPHT01. The sequence goes on along the minus strand of JBAZZN010000172.1, from coordinate 3,204 downwards.
GTCAATGTCACGCCGATCCCGCTGGACGTGCGTGACGCCGGCGCCGTCCGCATGATGGAGGTGGCCGAGGCGGGCCTCCTGGGGAGGGTGGAAGTGCTAGTCAACAATGCGGGCCTCGCGCGCGGCACGGACCCCATCCAGAGTGGGGACCAGGCAGACTGGGACGAGATGATCGACACGAACGTGAAGGGCCTCCTGCGCATCACGCGCGCCGTCCTACCGCACATGGTGAAGCGCGGCCGGGGACACGTCATCAACATCGGGAGCACGGCTGGTCACTGGGTGTACCCCGGCGGCGCCGTCTATTGCGCGAGCAAGCACGCCGTTCGCGCCATCACTGAGGGCCTGCGCATGGACGTGCACGGCTCGGGCGTGCGCGTGACGAGCGTGGACCCAGGCATGGTCACGGGCACCGAGTTCAGCGACGTGCGCTTCCACGGCGACCACGCGCGAGCACGCAAAGTGTACGAGGGCTTCCAGCCGCTCACGCCAGAGGACATCGCAGAGACCATCCTCTGGTGCGTGAAGCGCCCCGCGCACGTGAACGTGCAGGAGATCATCCTCACGCCGACTGCACAAAGTGGCATCACGATGGTCAAGCGTGACTGAACTTGGCACCGTCCAAGTCAGTACAACACTCCTTTAACCCCGTCGAGGGGACAGTGGTACAAGCCCCCGGCATTCGTCCCCTCAAGTCCCCGGGGGTCCCATTGAAGCGTGCAATCCCTTGGAGTCGCCGACGCCTCACTGAGCGCGAGGCGTCGTCGCGAGGCTGATCCGTGGCCAGGTCGAGCGGCCACTTCGGCTGAGCGGGCGGAGGCTCCCGGCACCTTGGGAAGGGGGTCTGGGGGGCCCGACGCATCGTGCGCGATGCGTCCGCCCCTCGCCTCCGGCTCGGTAAGCCCGCGTAGGGTTTCCCCCAGCAGGCCCCCACCACTCACGCCTTCTGCGCGTCATCCATCAGCACGTGCTGGTACACGAGTGCGGCCAGCACGGCGCCCAGGATGGGGCCGATGATGTACACGAGCGCGTTGGCCGTGTGACTCGCGGGAATGGCAGCGCCGATCCAGCGTGCGGGGTTCATGGCGGCGCCAGTGAGGGGGCCCGCGGCCATGATGTCCGCAGCGATGGTGAGCCCGATCGCCATGCCGCCCAAGCGCGCGCCGAAGCGGTTGTCCACGGCCGTGCCCATGACGACGAACATCAGGAAGAAGGTGAGGATCGTCTCGATGAGGATGCCCGTGCCGATGCTCACGCCCGCGCCGAGGTCGGGCACGCCTGGCACGATGACCGGGAATCCACCGAACTTGGCCCACCCCAGGCTGGCCCACGCGAGGTAACCAGCCGCGATGCCGCCCACGAGTTGGCCAACGATGTTGTAGGCTGCTTGGGCTGGGCTGATCCGCTTGACCGCGAGCAGACCCACCGTGATGGCTGGGTTGAGCTGGCCGCCCGAGATCATCATCGTGGCGCTGATCATCACGCCAAGCGCGATGCCGTGCGCGAGGCCCACGCCCACGAGGTTCCTTGGCTCGGGAACGACGAGGACGAGGACCCCGATGTAGATCAGCATGAACGTCCCGATGAGCTCGGCGACGGCTTTGCGCCAGCTTGGTGTCTCCGTGACCTCGGCCATGAGGTGCAGCATCCGTGCTGTCGTATATCCTCATTCCGCGCTGATGGATGTTGTATTACGATTGTAATACATACGGTGGTCCGCGCGCGTGCGTCATCGCGGGACGTACGCGCCCAGGCCTCACACCCGAACCCTGATGCGGGGGAACCGACTTGCGGCGCTCATGGCGACGAAGTACTGCGAGTTCGAGCCGACGCAGCACCGCAACAAGCGGGTCGCGGCGCTGGTCTTCCTCGACGAACCAAACGACCCGCACCCCCTCGCCATCTGTGACGTCTGCGCCACGAAGCTCAAGAAGATGAAGCCGGACGCGATCGTGAAGGAGCGCAAGCAGTACGAGACCGAGAAGAAGGCCTCGAAGAAGGAAGCCGCCGCGGCCCCGAAGACGGCTCAGCCTTCCGAGTCCACATCCTCGTCCTCCTCCGAAGAGGACGCTCCCTCGTCGAACACCTCGTAAGCGAGTTCCATCTCGGCTTCGGTGGGCTCGATTTCGGGCCTCATGGGTGGGAAGCGCTGCACGTTGGCCGCAGGCACGTCCACGATGAGCATGCCATCGCCCACGCCCAGGATGGCCTCGAATGGCAACAACCGCTCGACTCCTTGTGATTCGAGCAAGAAGAACTCGGCCTCTTCCGCGTCCTCCTCGACGAGGAGCGCGGAGAGCTTGCCCAGCGCGATGCCTTCCTCGTTCTCGATCGGCATGCCCTCCGAGAGCGATACCTCCTCCTCTTTCACCATGAGCGCTCGCACGCCCAGCCAACTCCATGAAGCTTATCTTGACTGGAACTACGCGTGGGCTTGCCCGCCCAAAGCGTGCCCCGAACGGAGAATGAGGAGGATAACGCGGGTCGCCCCATCAGCAGAGCGCATTGCGAGCCCGATGTCTTGGGCGGCGTCCGCGCGGAGCACGAGCACGAACTCGGCGTCCACGCTCCACGTGAGGACGCGATCGCGGCCCACTTCAGCGATGAGGCGGAGCGCTTCTTGGCCTTGGGCGTTGAGCGCCGACTCGGCGGAACCGTGGAGGGCCAGCGCGGTCGCGCTGAAGAAGTCCTCGTTCCCGAGTCTGCTTCCCTCGCCAACCATGTACAAGCCGTCGCGCCGGACGACCATGGCGGCGCTGATGCTTGGCTGATGGACCAGCTCGTCCAGAGCGCGCTGGAGCTCATGCCGCGCGTCCGCCGCCATGCGAGTCATCCTGCGTTCGCCACACTATTTGATGGTGTCGAAGGGACGGGCGTCGTCCTATCCAAATAAGCCCCGGATCGGGTCAACCAGGGGGCTCACACCAAACAGCGGGACCAAGCTGAGCAAGAAGCCCACGATCGCCCCGCCGTTGAGCAATGGGAGCCCCGCGTGCGGTCGGCCCTTGAGCACGAAGTACATCAGCGCAAGGAAACCAGCGAAGCTGCCCGCAAGCGTGGCGAGTGCCACGAAGAACCATGGCGTGATGCCAGCGACCATCGGCGCGTCCGCGATGTAAGCGGGGATCTTGCCCACGGGGAACGCTGTGGGAGCAAGGAACGTCATCGCGGAAACGACGAGCACAGCAGGAATGACGGCGTCGC
>JBAZZN010000171.1:0-6232 GCA_041658815.1 Thermoplasmatota archaeon | reverse complement strand
CCCAAGCCATCGGCCTCAAGGGGTGGACGCTCAGCCGCGATGGCTCGCTCGTGCCGCAGCAACGCGTCGGCAGGAGCTTCCATCAGTATGGCCAAGTCAAGTACCGCGCGCCGACCTACCCGCTCGCAGGCCGCATCCACCTGGACGTGGACGAGAGCTTCTTCTATCGCGAAGCCGGGCTCTCTGGTCTCATCGACCTCTCCCGCATCTCGGGCATCCCGCTTGCCGAGTTGGCGCGGCTCGAAGCGGGGACGGCCGTGACGGCCATCCAGATCGATCACGCGAAGCGCGAGGGGCGGCTCATCCCGTGGAAGAAGAACATGCCCGAGAAGCCCAAGACCTTGCGCACGCTCGTGAAGGCGGACCGCGGCGGCTACATCTTCGACCCAGTAGTGGGCCTGCACGAGGACGTGGTCGAGTTGGACTTCGCGTCGCTCTACCCCACCCTCATCGCGAAGCACAACCTGGGCTCAGAGACCATCCTCTGCTCGTGCTGCAGGCCAGCGAGCCTCAAGCCAGAGAGCTTCGTGCCACAGATCGGCTACCACGTGTGTGAACGGCGCCGCGGCCTCGTGCCACGCGTGCTCGAAAAGCTCGTGGCCAGGCGCGCGCACCTCAAGGCCATTCGCAAGAAGCAGCCGCACCGCCGCGAAGAACTCCAAGGCCGAATTGACGCATTCAAGTGGCTAAACGTCGTCGCCTTCGGCTACCAAGGCTACAAGAACGCGCGCTTCGGCTGCATCGAAGCGCACGAGGCCACCTGCGCGTGGGCACGCGAAACGATCCTGACCGCCGCAGAAGTCGCGCGGGAAGAAGGCTACGAGTTCCTCCACGGCATCGTCGACAGCTTGTGGCTGCGCCGCGTGCCAGGCCACAGCGCGACGAGCATGGAAAGCGTCGCCACAGCGGTCGAGCGCGCCGTCGGCATCCGCTTCGAACCACAAGGCCACTACAACTGGATCGTGTTCCTCCCCACGAGAGCGCACACGGCGCCGGGCGCGCCGCAAATCGGCGCTACCAACAGGTTCTACGGCTGCTTCGACCACGCGCCCGACGCGCCAAGCCGCAGCCAAGCGGGCCAGGACGTGGACCACATCGCGGATGGTGCGCTCAAAGTGCGTGGCGTGGAACTGCGCCAATCCAGCACGAGTCCCATCGTCGCGAAGGCCCAAGAGAGCGCGCTTGCCGTGCTCGCGCGCGCGACGGGCGCAGCCCAGTTCCGCGCGAGCATCCCTGCCGCACTGGACGCCGCGCGACCCCACCTACGCCGCCTCAGGGACGGCGCCGCGACCATGGACGAGCTCCTCATCACGGTCCGCGTCACGTCCCCACTCGAATGTCGTAGGCAGATGAACCACGCTCACGCCGCACTCAAGCAGCTCGCGCGCCGCGGCCTCGACGTCCCAGCGGGTGACGCGGTGCGCTTCGTCATCACTGACGCCACAAGCCGCGACCCCGCGGAGCGCGTGCGCGAAGCGCGAGTGGGCCAGCCGGACCATTACGACGCCGCCGCGTACGAAGCGCTCCTCATCCGGAGCCTCGCCTCGCTCCTCCTCCCGCTGGGGTACGATGAAGCGCGGCTCGCGGAAGAGCTCACGGACGGGCCACGGCAAACACGCCTACTGATAGCCAACTGAAGCCGCCCTATCGCCCGACACGTTGGACCGACGCAAGACGAGTTGCCAGATTTTCGAAAACACGAAGATCTCGAAAAGACAGTTTGTGCGTACGAATGTACGCACGCGCCTCTGCGCGCGTGCGGACGCACGCTCATGCGTAGTTCGCGGCCTCTGTCTTCATGACCTCGCGCAGGAGGCACGTCGCGTAAGTTCCCTTCAGCAGGAAGAACGACAACTCTAACCCCTGCTCGTCTGCGCGCGTGTGCACCGGTCCCAGCGGCGCGAGCAGTTCTCGGCGTGTGCCGTAGCTCGCGACTTCTGGGAGGTTCGGCACGAGGAAGTCTTCGCGCGTGTAGCCTGCTTCTTTGACGACCGCGCGCTCGATGTTGCCCATGGGGCCTTCGGCCAGCTCTACGTCGCTGCCGAAAACCACGCCCGTCACGAGCGCGCCGCCAGTGGAGCAGAGCTTCTGGACTCGCTCGTGGTTCTTCTGCGTCACGCGGTGCAAGCGGTCCTTCTCGGGGCGGCCCTCTGCGTCGATGCCAGCCACGAGGTCTCCCACTTCGGGCGCGTTCAGCCCTATCCCCGCTTCGAGGCGTCGCGATACCATGCGGTTGAAGAGAATGCTTTGCGCGGCGTACACGAACATCGTGCGAAGGTTCGCGGGCAAGCGCCACAATGCGCCTTCCCAATCATCTGGGCGCTGCGCGAGGTGATCGAGCATCATGCGCTCGAAGTTCATGTGGCGCGGATACTTGGCGAGTGCCGCGGCGGGGTCGTTCGTCGCGTCGAAGAACGCGCGGGCCTCGCGCGAGTCCTCCTGCTCTGTCCCCACCGGGTGGCCCACGTACAAGCGCACCGCGCGCTCGAGGTCCCCGCGGAGGATGGCTTCGCCCACGAGGTGCGTGATTGGGCGCAGCACGCCGAAGCGTTGCAAGCCGAAGTAGTTGGGGAAACCGCCTTCGCGCTCGACCTGCGCAAGCGTGGCGTGCAAGCGCGCTGGCGCGTCAGGGACGGCGTCGCGGATGCGGATGATGAATTTGTTGCCGACGAGTTCTCCGATCTTGGGGGCGCGGTCCACGCGTCGCGTGTCCAGGATCTCGACGTCGCGCAGGTCCAGCGCTCGGACGGCTTCTTCGCTCGCTCGAAGCGCCATGTACTGTGTGGTGACTGCGCGCTTGTCCTTCGTGCCCGCGAAGAATATGGTGTCGCGCGGGATGTTGAGCCGGTGCGCGATCTCGCCTACTAGGCGGTTCGTTTCCCAGTTGCGCGCGCGAAGCGACGCGACCGTGTACTTTCCGTCCTTCACTGGCGGCGGGAAGGCGAGCGGAACTTCTTCGACGATGAAGTCTTCGGGGGACGCTTTGAGGCGGCCGCCGGTGCCAGGAGCATCCGTGAGATAGCGCTCGAGGCCGAGGCTTCGTTCGAGCTCGGGGGGCGCTATCATCCCAGTTTTGCTCACTCCGTCGCGCGGATCAGGTGGGTCTCGAACTCGTCGAACGAAGCGCGAAGCTCCTTGGCTGCGTTCTTGAGGGCCACGTCAGGCTTCCCTCCCTTCGTCTCGATGATGAAGAGGGGGTTGTCGAGGTAGGGGTGGCCCATGATGTAGGTGGCCGTCTCGACTGTGCTGTCCATGAGCAGTTTCTGCTTGAGGAGATTGAGGAGCGTGTCGTTCTCCCCGATGAACTCGATCTCCATCTTCGTGTTGCTCTTCGAGACCAGGCGCAATTCCATCGTGATACCTCAGAGGATCTGTCCCTCGCCGTAATCGTCGGCGAGCTTGCCGGTGGCCTTCCAATCGCACTCGGGGCAAAGGAGGCCCTGGCCCATCTTGTTCATCGGCGTCCCGCACCGGGGACAATACGATCTGAGGACGCCCAAGCCGGGCATCTTCGTGGTGAGCTGGATTGCGGGCGAGGCTTCGAGGACCTTGGCCCGGATGATATCGCGGACGCGGAAAGCGTCCTCCATGTTCTCGACGTACCGGTCGCTGGACTTGGATACGTGCAGCGTGCCGTTCGTGTCGCCCCCGATCTCGCGGTTGGGCTGGTCAGTGATGGCGCAGACCTCTACGATGGCCATCGAGGTGCGCGTGCCGCGCACGATGCCCAGCACGATGTCGCCCGGCTGCACGATGGCGGGGCCCTTCTTGAGGGCCTCCACTCGCGCTTCGAACGTGTTCGTGTCGAGCGTGAGGTACCCGACGGTCGTGGCAAGGATCTCGCCGTTCTCTTCGAACGTGCCGGGACCGGGCACGAACTCTTCGGCAACGCCGACTGAGTCCCCCGGGTAAACGAGTCGTTTCTCGGCGTCCATCACAGGCCCAAGCGCGCGCAGAGAAGTGCCCTTATAAAAGGGTCACGGGCGACCCAGGCCGAAATCATCACAGGTGACAAAGTTAGACTATACGCGCATTATAGTTACTTAGACACGCTTTTCCATTCTGAAGGCCAGGACGTCGATGTCGGCCACGGAGCGCGACTGGTGACGGTACTGCTGACGCAATGGGAACTTCAGCAGCCAGGTGTTCGTGACGGCGAAACCGTGGTCACGCGCGTAGGCTTCGACGAAAGCGCGCGTCATCGCATTGTGCAGCGAATAGACGACCGCTGCGTGCGCGAATGCGGCGTCGAGGAACGGCCGGTCCGCGCCAGGTCGTTGTGCGCCAAATGGGGGGTTCATGATGACCGTGTCAGCCGAGCCCGGCCAGGCTGAGACGTCCATCGCGATGAACTCGACCTCCGCGCCGATGCGCGCTGCCTCCGTGCGAGCGACCGCGAGTGAGGCCTCGTCCACGTCGATGCCGACCACGCTGGCGGCCCCCAAGAGCTGCGCGCCGATCGCGAGAACGCCTGTCCCGCAACCAAGGTCCACGACGCGCTTTCCCCCGATGTCGCCCAGCGCGCTGGCTTCGGCCAACAGGCGGGCGGCCAGATCGCCAGGTGTCGTGTATTGCTCCAGTTCCGCTTTGGGCGCAGGATGCGCCGCGATCGACGATAGGGTGCGTTCAAGGTCGCGCAAGCGCATGCGATATCATTGCCTTTTGATGACTCACATGAACTCTGGGCCTTGCGGCGCGTTGACCTTCGCGGGCTGCTGTGGCTGCCCGAACTGCACTTGTGGCAGCGGGATGGGCGGCGGAAGCTGCAGGTCCTTCGCGATGCCGACGGCCTCTGGCACGCACGCTCGCATGACGGTCGAGTGGATCTCAGTAGCAACTTCTGGCGCCATTTGGTTCGTCGTACGCCACTGTGCCTCGAACGCCTTCGCGTCGCACGTGAAGACCATGTTCCCCTCGATGCGGATGATGCCGACTGGGCCATACGTGGCCGTGTAGCGGAACTCGATGGACGCCTCGTTCGCGCTCAATTCCTTCACGAGCGTCACGGTCGAGTTGTGGTCGATGCGGATCTGCGCGTGGCGCTCGTGCGTCTTCGAGAACCGCTTGGCCTCGATTCCGGTGAGCTCCAGACGGGTGACTGGCACGCGACCCGAGGAGGGAGGCGCGCGCTTAAGGGTGACGGCAGGTTGTTTCGGGCCCCTCTCCGTGGCTCAAGCTCACGACCTGGCGCATCTTGTCCACTCTCCCAGCATGGATGCCTTGGATTGCCGCTCGCCAACCCATTGTCTCACCTGCGAGCACAGCGACCGCCGCGGCGCTTGTGCGTTGGAGGTCGCGCTGGCCTTCGCTCTGGCTCCGGCGCCGCGTGTGGAGCACCCACGCGTCCAAATCACCCTCCAGCTGCGCGCGCTCGCGTGATTCAGTCGCGCAACTGCCGCCAGCCACTCCAGAAGCGCTGGAGCGCCGTGATGTTGCCGACGATCGCGAAGTAGGCCAGCATCAGTACGAGCGGCTTCTGGTCGAAGGGGACCACGATACCCAGGTTCGCGATGAGGAAGGTGAGGGTCGGCACGCTGATCAGGATGACTAGCCGGTCCGCGCGCCCCAGCCATCCTGCGTAGTTCCTGCCAAGGCCCAGCGCTTGCGCTTGCGTGCCCATGTAGCTCGTGAGGAACGTGCCCACGATGGCGAAGATGCCCCATCGAAGATCGCCAAGCGGCGAGAGCGAGAGCCCAAGCAGGATGGCGATGTCAGCGTAGCGGTCAATGACGTGGTCGAGGTAGTCGCCCCGCTTCGATTCGGTGTTCGTGAGACGCGCAAGGCGGCCGTCGATCCCGTCAAGGATGGCGTTCAGGGCCACGGCCGCTGCGCCAGCGAAGAGCAGCCACGAGCGATCGTCCGACACCAGAGCGAAAGCGACGGCAGCAACGAGCGCGAAACCCATGGACACGACTGTGACCATGTTCGCCGTCATGCCGCACTTGTGGAGCCACGATGCGAACGGGGACAGGAACCCATTCCACCCCTTGCGGTAGCGCTCTAGAACCACGGCAACGACTCCAGCTTCCAGCGCGCGGTACCCACAGGCTTTCCTTTCAAGCCTTCCGGCCCATCCTCGACGATCTCCCACACAGCGCTGGCTGCCTTTTCGACAGCGAGCCCCGTCGTGTCCACCTCACGCGCGGGCAGCCCGCTATCGAGGACCTCCCCGGCGAGCACGTCGAGCGCTTCAACCTCCACGTTCTCACGGATCTTCGACTCGCTCCACCCG
>JBAZZN010000170.1:0-6316 GCA_041658815.1 Thermoplasmatota archaeon | reverse complement strand
AGGAAGCCCACGAGCTTGCGCGTGTCCCGCTCGTCCACCACTGGCAAGTGGCCAACGTCGAGGCGCACCATCTCTGTCAGGGCTTCGTGCGCGCTCGTGTGCGGCGTGACAGTGCCGGGCTCGCTCGTCATGAAGTCGCGAACCGGCTTGTCGAGGTCCGCGTCCGTGACCTTCTGGCGCAAGTCGGTGGAGGTCAGGATGCCCACGAGCCTTCCCTCGGCGTCCACGACGGGGTAGCCTTGGTGCCCCGTAGCGAAGCGCTTCTCCACGACGCGACGGATCGGGTCTTCGGCCGCGACAGTCTCGGCAGGGCTCGACATGATCTCGCCCACGTTCACGATGTCAAGGATGTTGACGGAGGCGTCGCCTTGCAGCTCGCGCTCCTGCGTTTGACGGAAGTAGCTGGGCGCGCCGTACGACTTTGCGAGCGCGTCCGCCACCACGACCGCGAGCATCACGGGGATCACGATGCTGAAGGTGTGCGTCATCTCGTAGAGCATGACGACTGCCGTGAGACTCGCCCGCGTGACGGCCGCGTACATGCACGCCATGCCGACGAGCGCGTAGGCTCCCGGTGTGGCGGTCCATGTGGGGAACGCCGAGTGCACGAGCAGGCCGAAGAGGCCTCCCAACGCGCTTCCCAGGAAGAACGTGGGGCTGAACGCGCCGCTCGACCCGCTTGCGCCCCGCGTGATGGCGTACGCGAGCAGCTTGGCCAGGAGGATCGCGACGAGCGCGTAGAGGAGCATGTTTCCCTGGAGGACCTCGTGCACCGTCTCGTAGCCCACTCCGAAGACAGCGGGCACGGCAAAACCGATGAGGCCGACCAGAAGACCACCCCACACATGCCGCAACCACTCAGGCCCGGGCAGTGACGAGAAGAGCTTGTCGGATGAGCGTGTGAGCCGCGAGAGGCCGATGGCGAGGAGCCCCGCGAGGATGCCCAGCAAGATGTAGAGCAGCAGTTCGCGGGAACTGATGAGATCGTACTGCGGGATGAGGAACGCGGGTTGGTCGCCCAAGTACTTGGATGCGACGAGCGTCCCCATCGCGCTGGCCACGACGAGTGGAACGAACGCGCGCGTGCTCCACTCGATGAGGACGACCTCCATCGCGAAGATGACTCCAGCGATTGGCGTGTTGAAAGTGGCCGCGATGGCGGCTCCCCCGCCTGCGGCAATGAGTACCTTGCGCCGCCGCACGCTCGCGCCAGAGAAGAGGCTGGCCAGCATGCTGGTTGCCGCGGCGAGCTGCACCATCGCGCCCTCGCGACCCGCGCTACCACCGCTGCCCACGCTCACGATGGTCGCCGCCGCGTGGCCCACCATCTTGCGGCGCGACACACGTCCGCGGCGCATGGCGACGCTGCGCACGATCTCGCCAGACCCACGGATGCGCTCGTCGTTGGCCACGAAGCGCACGATCACATACGCGACGATGGCGCCGACCGCGGGAACGACGATGACCCAGAGGCCCAGGCCATTCGCCATCGGGCTCAGGAACGTGAGCTCGACGTCGTTGCGGAAGGCGATGCCAGTGACGAAAGCGATCGCGAGGCGCACGCCGATAGCGATGAACCCGGTCACTGCCCCGACGACCGCAGCCAGGATGCTGGTCTCCAGTAGGTCGCGCATGTACGCGTTCCCCCCGCTTGGGGGCCGCACGAAGCGCGCCTCGGACACGAACGATGGGACGCCGCGGAGGGCGTTTGAAGATTCTCAGGTGATGCACACGCTGGCGACGATGATTTCATGTCGGAAGGCCCGCTCGCAGGACCCATGAAGCCAGAGGGCCACTCCTCAGAGTTCGAGACCGTGGACCCCGCGCCCCTCGCGCCGGAGACGACGGTGCCCCAATTGGAAGCGCGCCTCTTCAGCCCCACGCTCACGATGTTCCAGCGCTACCGTGCGCTCTTCAGCCTGCGCCATATCGGCGGCCCAGATGCCATCCGCGTCATCGCGCGCGCCATGACTGAGCCAGACAGCGCGCTCATCCGGCACGAGGCGGCCTACGTGCTGGGCCAACTCCAGGGCACGGGCGCGATCCCCCACCTCGTCAAGCAGTTGGAGAACGATCCCAGCCCCATGGTCAGGCACGAAGCTGCGGAAGCGCTCGGCAACATGTGGGACGCGGTGGACGAGGTCGAGCCCATCCTGCGCCGTTTCTCCAAGACCGACCCAGCCAAGGAAGTGCGCGAGTCGTGCGAGGTCGCGCTGGACAACCTCGCTTACCTTCGGGACCCCACGCAGTTTGACTGACGACACTAACACACTTTCGGCAGAAAAGGGATGGACCAGCGGCGCGTCCCAGCCCGCATGGTGCGTCACCTCGCTTTGGGCATGCTCGCGCTCGCCCTCCTCCCGCTCGCCGTCGCGGACCTCCCGATCGGTGGCGGTGCCCCCTATGGTCTGCCCGGCGCACCGCAAGCTTACTGCACGGTCCTGCAGACGACGGCACACACACCCTCGCAAGCCGCGCGTTGCGACGTGAGGGCGTTCTTGACTGGCGTGCAGCTCATCCGCGTGCGTCTCGTGGGCGAGGGGCACGCACTCGCGTACGCCGACCAGAGCATGGGCGCGTTCGTGTACCAGTGGGGCCCGGTGCAGTGCAGCGCGGACGCCACCCACGGCAACCTCGCCCCTGGCGCTTGCTCAGCGTCGAGCCTTGTGAACCTCGCGGGCGCCACGGCCCAGTTCCACATGATACTGCTCGTGGACGGGCCTGGCCACGCGTCCGCGACAGCCACGCTGGAAGACGTCCTGGTGAACTTGCCTTGAGGCTCATGACCGCCGCGTGACGGCCCACTCGTTCAAGGCGCGAAGAGCGTCGCGCGCTGGGCTCGCGGGGAGCGCGTCAAGCGCCTTGTCCGCAGCGCGCGCGTGCTCATCGCGCACGGCTTCCGCGCGCGCGAGAGCGCCGCACTCTCGCAGCACCTGCACCACGCTCGCGACATCGGCGTCCGTCGCGTCGGCCTTTCCGAGCACGCGATCGATGACACCGCGCTGCGCTGCCGTCGAGTTGGCTTGGCCTTCCAAGATAAGGAGCGTGCGCTTGCCGGCCCTGATATCACTGCCCCACGGCTTGCCGAGGGTCTTGGCGTCGCCGGTCGCGTCCAACAGGTCGTCGGCGATCTGGAACGCCATGCCGAACGACTCACCATAGGTGGAGAGCGCTTGCACTGCGGCGGCCGAATGCTTGGGGCTCGACAAAGCGCCACCTCGCGTCGCTGCTTCGAAGAGGAGCGCGGTCTTGCCGCGGATCATGGTGAGGTAGTCGCCAACGCTGACCATCGGGACGTGCTCGAAAGCCATGTCAAGCGCTTGCCCCTCACACAGCTTCAGCACGGCGCGTGAGAGCAAGGCGGCGGCCTCGCGGTGCGCCTCCGCGTCTGGGATCCGGGAAAGCTCCTCGAAGGCGCGCGCGAAGAGCACGTCCCCCGCAAGGATGGCCGTGGGCTCGTCCCACTTCACGTGGACCGTGGCGCGGCCTCGCCGGGTTGCGTCGCGGTCCATGATGTCGTCATGCACGAGGCTGAAGTTGTGCACGAGTTCGACGGCGAGTGCGATGGGAAGCGCCTGCTCGCCTTGGCCGCCGGCCGCTTCGCAGGCGAGCATCGCCATGACGGGGCGCAGGCGTTTGCCGCCAGCGTCGGGGTACCAGCGCGTGGCGTCGCGGAGTTGCGCGGGCCCGATATGATCGAACGAGCCTGCGAGTGCCGCGTCCACGAGCTTGCGACGCGCGTCCAGCGCGCTTTGCAGGTCCAGCCGCTCACCTGACCAGGTGCTTCTGGCCGTTGCGAAGGAGGTGCACGCTCTCGTTGAGGTCGAACCCTTCCTCGTGCGCGAGTTCTGCGAAGGCGCTCTGCAATTCGAGGCCACCGTGGCATGGGAAGACGTGCTCGGGCTCCAGCATGCGGAGCAGTTCTTGGTGGTCCACCTTGCTAGCGTGGCCCGAGACGTGCGCGCCTTTGATGATGCGCGCTCCCTGCATCTTGAGCTTGGTCTCGAGAAGATAGCGGTTCGCCTGGTTGAGCGGGTTCGGGATGATGTTCGCCGAGAAGATGACCTGGTCGTGCTTGTGGATCTCGTAGGGGTGCTCCTTGTCCGCGAGGCGCGGGAGGAAGCTTCCGGGCTCGCCTTGGTGGCCCGTGCCGATGAGCAGGTACTCGTCGCGCCGCTCTCCGATGCGGCGGAGGATCTGTTGCACCGCTTTGCCATGACCAGCGACCTCGGTCGTCTTGGGCAGTTCGACGAGGCCCAGCTCCTGGGCGATGCGCATGTACTTGTCCATCGAGCGGCCAAGCAGGATGGGCCGGCGGCCGAGCTTCTCGGCGAACTCGCAGATGCTCTTCACGCGCGCGATGTGCGAACTGAAAGTGGTGACGATGATGCCGTCCTTCTCGTTGTCGATGCCAAAGAGGAAGTCCTTCAACATGTCGCGGGCCACGGTCTCGCTTGGCGTCTTCGTTTCGAGTTGCGAGTTAGTGGATTCCACGATGCATGCGGCGACGCCCTCGTTCGCGAGGCTGCGGAGGCGGCGATAGTCAGGGCGCTCGCCCACGACGGGCGAGTTGTCGAACTTGTAGTCAACTGCGTACACGATGGCGCCAGCGTCCGTGTGCAGGACGGGGAAGACGGTCTGCACGATGCTGTGCGTCGTGTGCACGAACTCGAGCTTGATGCCCTTCGTGAGGCGCGTCGATTCTCCGGCGTTCATCGCGATGAGCTTGTTGGGGATGGTGCGCTGGTTCTTGCCTTGCCCGCGCTTCGTCGTCTGTTCTTCGATGAACTTGATAGTGTAAGGCGTCGCGTAGATGGGTGCGTCCTTGAATTGGGCCGCGAGCTTGGGCACGGCGCCCACGTGGTCCAGGTGCGCGTGGCCGATGACGATGGCCACAACTTTAGCGTCCATGCCCTTCAGCTGCGTAGTGTCGGGAATGGCGCCGATGCGCTGGAGGTCCACGGGGTGCATCTCGTCGAAGACGTTCTCCTCGTCCAAGAGGATGCGGTCCAGGCGGATGCCCATGTCCAGGATGACGGCCTCGCGACCGATGCGAACGCACGTCATGTTGCGACCAAAGTCGCTGTATCCGCCGACCGGGCGGATCTCGATGTCAACCATAGTTGTCTGCGGCAAACCGTCCCTTGCGCTTGAGGCTGTCGGGGCTCACTTCGGCACGTAGTGCAGCAGCACGCCCGTGCCCAGCGGCGTGGCTTCAGCCAGCCTAAGCTTGAGCACGTGCTCCTTATCAGTCGCACCTGGCCCCTCGACGAGGGAAGGCGCGCCGCCGCCCACGACCATGGGTGCGATGAAGGTGTACATGTCATTCACGAGCCCGGCCCGAAGGAACGAGCCGATGACGGTCGCACCACCTTCCACAAGCAGCGTCTGCACGCCGCGTGCTTGCAGCTCGCGCAGAGCAAGGCGGAGGTCCACTCGGGGAGGCTCGCCGGCTTCGACCGTCTCGGCGTTTGGCCAGCGGCGGCCGTTGCCTTTGGCTGTGATGACGATGGTCTTGGCGCTCCCGTCGAGCACGCGGGCGCCTTGCGGGATGCGTCCCTTGCTGTCGAGTACCACGCGGATGGGCTGCTTGGTCGGAGCGCCCGTCGCACGCGACGTGAGCGTGGGGTCGTCGTTGAGGACGGTCCCGATGCCAACGAGGACGGCGTCCACTGAGCCGCGGAGCTTGTGCACGCGGTCCAGGTCGGTCTGGTCCGAGATAGTGAGAGCCGTGGCCCCGCGGAGCGCGATCTTGCCGTCCGCGCTCATCGCCGCGTTCACGATGACCCGCATGGGGGGCTGGAGGGAGGTCCGACCTTTTGAATCCCGCTCGTTCGTGCCCCGCGAGTGTCAGAGGAAGCGCCGGCAAGGGTTCTGAGGAGTGCTTCTTGGTACGCGAAGGCGCGAAGAACGCGAAGGGGAACCCGAGTTTCTTCGCGCTCTTCGCGCCTTCGCGTACAGGTTCGGGAGGTAATCGGTGAAGGCACACATTGTGCGGGGGCGATGTGCACCCTGGGGTCGGCCGCGCGGGAACCCTCAAGTAAGGTTCCCCCGCTCGCGCCCCCCATGAGCGACTTCGAGGCGGCGGTCCGCACGCTCGCCCGCAAGTACTCGCTGGAGAACGCGGTCAAGCACGGCGGCAAGGCGAACCCCGGCGGTGTCATCGGCAAGATCATGGCCGAGGCCGCGGACCTCCGTAGCCGCGCGAGGGACATTCCACCCATAGCGAACGAGGTAATCGCCGAAGTCAACGCAATGACCATCGAAGCGCAGAAGGCGGCCTTCGCCGAGTTCGAGGGCACGCTCGTGCAGCGCG
>JBAZZN010000169.1:0-6345 GCA_041658815.1 Thermoplasmatota archaeon | reverse complement strand
CGCCATCGCGACCCGCGCCGGCAGACCCTCCGCAGGATGCGATCGCCCACGAGCGCACGGACACACTGCGATTCCCCATCGACATCCCCGCGGATGCGCATGGAGAACTACTCGTCCAATTCCGCGACTGGCGAGGGCTGGGCCTCCACGGCGTCACCGACGCCCCGTCAAGCCGAGTTCGGATCGCGATCGAAGGACCCGACGGAGTGCGACACGAAGGGTTGCCCGCGGAGAACGACGACGATCGCTACGCCGACTGGACGCTCCACACACTCAGGTTCCCCTCGACGTTCCCCGCTCTTGCGGGTCGGAACGCCACGATCAGCATCGAACACACGGAAGTCGCTGCGCGCATTCCAGCCTCGCTCCAGACGTATCGCGCAGAGCAGGCGACCTTCGCAAGCGACCTCGTCTCACCAAACTATGGCTATGCCGTCGCAGGCGTCGGTGTGGCTATCGAGACAGGCGCAGGACGCGCGGAACTCTCACTGGGCGAGCCCGCAACCACCGCCACGGCTCGGTGGCTCTTTGAGGACGAGACGCAAAACGCGACGCAGACCGAAGGCGGCTTTACCCCCCTCGCGACGGAAGCCGTGTGGACACAGGACATTGAAGGGTGGACCGCCCGCGTCCAGAGCGCTTACGTTCCCGATGCTCGCCTCATCGTGCCCATCGACTTGCGCCTCGCAACAGTCTACGCCAAGCTGGTGCTCAACGAAACACACCGCCTCACGCGCCTCACCGACACGCTCGCGGATGTGAGCGGCGGCATCTCGCTCGCGGGACTCGACGTCTCGAGCGACGGCGGCCGCACTTGGCGTCCCGCCTCGACCGAACGCGCAACGGCAGTCTTCACGCTACCCCAAGACGACCAACGCGCTCGTCATTCGACGTTTGGTTCTGAACCGGACGCTCAACGCAACAGTGGCTTCGGCGTTGGCGGCGTCGCCGTCTCTGGCGACTCGCCGGAGCCAAACGATCTCGAATACGACCTGAGCGAGTACGCAGGCAAAGAGGTACTCGTCGCGTTCCACGCGAGCTTCTCGACGACCCCCGCCGCGGGAGCCGACGAGTGGCGCATCCGCAGCCTCCGTGTCGAGGCCGACATCTTTCGCGGAGCTCTTATCGACCTCAGGCTTCGCGCCGCAAGCGATGCAGACGGCAGGCCAGGCGCATGGGAGATCGTCAACCTCACCACGAGCGTCGTACGACACGGAGCAGGGATCGGCGTTCGCATTCTCCAGCCGGACGACGCGCCACACACGGCCGGCTTCAGAACGATCCTCACTGAAGTGATCAACCGAGGCAGCGACACGACACCCCCCACCGTACTCTCACTCCTCGTCACAGACCCGCAGGAGCGAGGTGGACGCGGGCACGGAGCCAACCGGACGGTCCCCTCCCTCGCGCCTGGGGCGAGCGCGCTCATCACAGTGCGGGGTGCCGACGTGAACTGGTTCCTCGCTGCCAACGCGACCGCATCAAGCCTCGCCGCAACCGTTGCCCAAGTTCCTGGCGAATCATTCACCGCTGACAACGCGGCCGCTCGGCTCGTCGGGGGCCCCAACGTACAGGAGCGCTCGCTCGTGATACCCGTGGCATTCAATGTCACGCCACAAGCGCTCGTCTTCGAGCCTGGCAAGAAACCTGTCGTCACATTCACTGCGTGGGTCAAGAACGACGGCGAGGATCCCGCCACGCTGGGCCCCTCGACGGTTCGCCTCTGGAAGGGCGAGATGAACGTTCGCAACCTTACGAACGCGATCCCAAGCGGCGGGCGCGTCCTCCCCGGAGAAGGGCGCGAGGTGGTCTGGAGCTGGATGCCGGACGCGTCGCTTGCGCGCGGCAGCTATCGCGCGGAAGTGGAGATCGCCACGAGCACTGCGCGTGGCCTCGTGCTGCGCAACCTCAACAGCACACTCCTCGTCGGGGACGCCTACTTCGGCGAGCACGCGGGCCTCGAACGCTTCGGGACAGCGGTCGAAGCGTGGACGTGCGTGACACAAGCGCCCTGCGCGCGCGAAGAGTCGACCATCTTCCGCAGTGCACCCGCTTCGCTCGCAGTGGGCGTACCGCCCACGTCACTATCTACATCGAGCCCCCGCACGATCATCGACTCGCCCGAGTACCCCCTCGATGCCACGTTAGGCACCACAGTGCGCCTCTACGCGCGCCACTCGCTCGGGATCGGCGAGTTCGCGCGCGTGCTGGGTGCCGAAGTCTTCGCGAACGGCAGCGTCTCGACCTTCAGCGAACTGGGTCGCGTCACAGGGCGGAGCACGGGCTACGACGAATTGCGCTTCGTCGAGCTCGCATTCCGACTGAATGCGAGTCCTGAGACGCGCGGCGTCCGGATCCGGTTCGACGCACCCACGCCGAGCAACACATCGGCCCCACCCTTCATTGTCGACGATCTCAGCGTCGCGCCGCTTGATGCCTCATGGAGTGCGGCGGGGCGTGTGTTCGTGGCCGACGGAGTGGAGAAGGCGTTCCGCGTCATCGCTCACAACGACGGCGCGCTGGCTGACACATACGTGGTGACGATGCGCGACACGGATGGCGACCCAATGGCGCTGCCCGATGGGTGGAGTCTGGAGGTCGTAGACGCCGCGACGAGACACATCGTCGTCTCCTCCCTCTCGAACGCCACAAGCCGGATCTCCATCCCTCCGGGGGGACTGCGCATCCTCGACATCTTGGTCATGACACCCCAGACCGGTGCTGGCGCCCCGTTCCGAGGAGTCGTTCCTATGGCGCTGACCCTCAACTCGACCACGCTTCCCGACCTCTCGCGCACCCTCGATCTCGATCTACGTTCCCAAGGGGCAGCGCGTTCCGATGTCGGTGTCATCGGGGCCGAAGTACGAGGCGCGAGCGAACCCCCCGGCCGCTTGCGCACGATCGAGATCGCAGTTGTGAACCGCGGGCTTGCCCCCGCGCTCGCCCGCCTCCGCGTCCTCGTGCATCCACCCGATGGCGTCGAGGAGACACCCGAGAATCTAGCCGACCTCCAGGGTGTCGGAACGCCGACCGTCACGCTCGGGCCGGGTGCACGGAAGATGATCACATTCCTATGGACCCCGCGTCATGCGGGCGAACACCGGATCCTCGTCGCGCTCGATCCGGACAACGCGCTGGGCGAGGCGGACCGCTCCGACCACGAGCGCGAACTCGACGTCGACGTCGCCGCGCTTCCCTTTCCCGATCTTCGAGTAGCGCTTTCGCTCGATGACGAAGCGAGCTTCCTTGGTCGACCGATCGTGGTGATCGTCAATGTGACCAACGTAGGAGTCGCGATTGCACGCGACGTCGGTCTCTCGCTTCGTGCCGGTGTCGTCGACCTTATGACTGAGGGGAGCCCGGCTGCCGTGGGCGATCTTGCACCCGGTGAGACGCGCCGCGTGACCGCCGCCTGGTCGCCCGAGGTCCCCGGCAACGTGACGCTCATTGCGACAGCCTTCGCGCGAGTCGGCCTGAGCGAGCGGGTCGAGACGTTTGACGACAACGTCCGAACGCACGTCGTGTTCGTGCGCGAGCCGAGCGCGCGTCTCGACCGCGGCGACGATGAGGCAACCTTTCGTCTTGTGAACGGAGGGAACGCCGAGGAGACGTACCTCCTCAACGCCATCCTTCCCTCAGGGTGGTCGTACGCGATCCGTATCGACGGCGAGCGCGGCACGCGCGTGGAGCTTGTTCCGAACGGCTCTGCGACGCTGAATATCGAGCCCTTCGTCCCACTCGCAACGCTTGCCGGGGAATACGAGATCGTGATCGAAGCGACCTCGGCTCAGACAGGCGAAACGCGCCGACGTGCCGCGCATCACGTTGTCCCACCGGCCCACGCGCTGCGCGTCGCGCTTCTTCCTGCCCGGATCGACCCCCGCGAGCCGTTCCTCGAGATCCTTATCGAGAACGACGGGAACGTCGTAGAGAACGTGACCTTTGCGGCGAGCCGCCTTCCCGAGGGGTGGCGTCTCGCCGGTACGCGTTCGAGCGTCGCGGCAGGCGCGCGGACAACCGCGCGACTCGTCCTTGACATAGGAAAGGAGGATGGGCCGCGCGTCACGCCGATCGAACTGCGCTGGAACGCAGGGCCGCTCCAAGGCGATCTGGTCGGTTCGGCGAGCGTCGTGACGATCCATGACATCAGCCTCACGCTCGAAGGAGAGATCGTCGCTGGCCGGAGCGCCAACGCGACGCTGAGCATCCGCAACGACGGGAACGTCGCCGAGACCGGGGTCCTCCGCATCGAGCTTCCGCCAGGCTTCGCAACGGACCTCGGGGAGCGTGCCGTGCATGTTGCGAATGGGCGTTCGGTCGAACTCGTCGGCTGGCTTGCCGCCCCCGAAGACGCCCCGCCCACCGCGCGCGCCGAGATCATCTTCGTGGGGGAGATCACCGCGAGCGGACGCAAGCATTTCGACGTCTCGCGTCACGACCTGAAGCTTATTTGGAGCCCGACGGCGGCAGGTCGCGCGGGCGAGGCGCGGCGCGAGACCCTTACCGTCACCAACGTCGGCACCGCAGCCGCGCTCGAATCGACCATCACTCTGTATGTTGACGGCGAGGCCATCGCGACGATGACCTTGGGAACGATCGTGCCAGGCACCGAAGCGGACGCGACGCTTTCTTGGACACCGGTTGAAGGTTCCCACACCATCGCGATCCTCGTCCAGACGCTCGACGGATCCGCCGACGCGCAGCCTGCCGACAACGGCCGCGCGTTCACCCTTGATTTTCCCACAGGCGAGTCCGCCTTTGCAGCCGCAGCCACGCGCGCCCAGACGCCGACGCTCCCGCTTGGCGTTGTGCTCGGGAGCATCGCCATCCTTGCAGCTTGGGCTGGGAGGCGCCGCCGGTGAAGGCGATCCTGCTCGCAGTCATTCTTGCGGCCACGCTTGTGCCGCTCGCGACCGCCCAAGAGGAGGAAGGCGGTTGGAACGACCCGAGACCCTTCCGCATGACTGTCCGGCTCGACGCCGCCACGGATCCACTCGATGGACAAGCTGTCACGCTTGAGAGCGAACAACTCGTGTTGATCCCGATCGACGTGACATCCGCACTGCGCCGCGGCGGCACATGGCCATTCGATGGCGCGAGCCGCCCCCTCGCCTGGACCTTTGCCCCTGAGAGTCTCCGAGTGGTGGCGGCTGGATCGGACCTAACACTCGCTTCCCGCTTCCTTCCCTACTCGATCGAGGCTCCAACCAACACCGAATACGATCCATCGACGAACGCAGTGGGAACGCTCGCCGTCATTCTGCCCGCGGGCACGCGCGAGCTCAACTTGTACTTCGATATCGCGGAGCACACGCCCGCACCGGTTGCCCTGTCGCCTCAGGCGCGGACCCGTCTCGACGAACTGGGCGGCCTTGGCCCTTGGGTCGCGACGCTCGCGCATGTTCCGCGTACGCCAGCAGGCGAAACGCCCGCGCTCGTGATCCTTGCACCCGACGCGCCGACCCGAGTGAAAGTTCAGCGCATCCAGCCCGGGGCGCCCCCCGTCGTATTGGCCGACATCATCGTAGACACGAGTGCCACGGTCGACCTCCTATCTACGGAACAAGGCTATGATATCAGCGTCATCGCCGAGCGCCCGATCCATGCGCTCCTTCGGACGGCCGCCGTCGCAGGCGGAGCCTTCTTCCACCCCTCGCTGGACGGGACGGTCGCGGGAGAGCGCTTCCTCATCGCCTCCCCCGGGGTCGCCCACGTCATTGGAACCAAAGCTGCCACGAGCGTGACCTTGACCGACGCGCGCACCGGCGCCGCGATCTCAAGCTTCACGGTCGGTCGCCTCGCGGCACGCGTCATCGAGATCCCATCGGAACGTGCACTCCGCCTGAGCGCCAGCGCGCCTGTCCTCATTCTCCAACAAGGCGGCTCACAGGACGGCATAGACGCGTTCCTGCACGTCGGTCGCGGGATCAGCGGTCAGGCCCAGAGCCCCCTCGTCATCGCGGCGCGCGGCGGCGGCCACGCCGCGATCGCCAGAGAGCCGACGACCGTGCAGGCGTTCCCCCTCGCGGATCCGCAGGCCGTCACGACCGCGCGCCTCGGGGAAGCCGGACAGCAGGCGTGGATCTCAGAAAACGCCGCGCCGCCAGCGTCCAATCCCTGGGCATTTTCTGCAAGCGCGAACCTCAGCATCCTCACAGGAAGCGATGGCTATGCCCCCCTCTCCGGTCCCCAGGGGCAGGACTTTCTCGTGGCCGTCGCGGCCTCGCGCAGCCTGGCGCAACCGTCTCATTTCCCCCTCATGGCGCGCATTCTCGCACCCTTCGCGCAGACGAACGTCGAAGTCGAGCAGCGCGCGTTCAATGGCACGCCACTGGCCAGCGGGAC
>JBAZZN010000168.1:0-6434 GCA_041658815.1 Thermoplasmatota archaeon | reverse complement strand
CGCCATCCTCGAAGACGGCGTACGTCGTCGTCTCTTTGTGCACGTCCATGCTCACGACAATCGTCACTTGGGCTCACCCGAACGACCCAACGCGCGGGCCGTCGAAAGCCCCTACATCCCCTCTTGGTGAAGCTGATGCGTGGCCAAGCGCGGTCTCACACGAATGGCAGCTTGACCACTTCGGCGGCCACTGGCTTCTCGCGGATGACGATCTCCAGCTTGGTGCCAACAGGCGCGAGCGCGCTTTCGACGTACGCCAGCGCGATGCCTTCCTTCAGGATGGGGGAGAGGCTGCCGCTCGTGACCGTGCCGACCACGTGGCCGTTGTGCGTGACGGTCATACCGTGGCGGGGGATACCCTTCTCGACCACGCGGAGCCCGACGAGCTTGCGCTTTGGCCCCTCGGCCTTCTGCTTCTCGAGCGCGCTCTTGCCTGCGAAGTCGTGGTCCCACGCGATGACCCACGAGAGGCCAGCCTCCAGGGGAGTCCGGCCGCCCGCGAATTCGTTCCCCGCAAGGCAGTAGCCCTTCTCGAGGCGCAGCGTGTCGCGAGCGCCAAGGCCCACTGGCTTGATGCCGTGCGGCTTGCCGACGCTTAGGAGCTTGTTCCACACTTCGGGTGACCTCTCGGCGGGGAAGACGAGTTCGAAGCCGTCCTCGCCCGTGTAGCCAGTGCGGGAGATGAACGCGTCCTGACCAAGCGAGGGCGCTTGCGTGAGGTGGAAGCGCTTGACGTCATCGAAGCTGCGCCCCATGGCCTCGCTGAGGATGATAGCGGCCTTGGGACCTTGCAGCGCGAGGATAGCGGTCTTGCTCGTTACGTCGTCCACGGGCGCCTTGCCCATGGAGCGGATGTGCTCGGCGACGGCCTCGTTCTGGCCCGCGTTGGGGATGACGTGATAGCCCCGCGGCACGTGGAAGACGTAGAGGTCATCCAGGATGGTCGCGTCGTCGCGCAAAGCTACGCTGTACTTCGTGCCGCCGATGGGGATGCGTGAGGTGTCCGCGACGAGGGCCTTGGTGAGCGTGGCTTGGGCGTCTGGTCCCGTGACCCACAGGTTGCTCATGTGCGACACGTCGAAGAGGCCCGCGGCCTTGCGGACTGCCTCGTGCTCGTCCAGGATGCTCGTGTACTGGACTGGCATGTCGAAGCCGCCGAACTCGACCATGCGGGCGCCCAGCTTGACGTGCTCGGCGTGGAGAGCGGTGCTCTTGAGGGTCATGGGCGGGGGAGAACGAGACCCACCTTGGACCTTGCGCCGCTCGCCCTTCACCCCGCAGTGCCTGGCGTCCCTGGGCGGAAGTCCCACGTGACACTATTCTCTGGAACGAGTTGGTTCGTCCGCCCATCGTCCGCAGCGTCCGTGAGGGGCGGCGTGCGCGCGTACTCGACGCCGTCTTGCGCTTCCAAAGTCACGATCTCATCGGTGTTGTCCAGGAACTGCGTGGGGAAGGCCACGACGAGGTGCCCCGCGCCACTGAGCAGCGTGCCGTTTGGTAGCACGAGTGCTTGTGGTTGACCGTGGTGCGCGCGCACGGTCCAGCCGGAGAGGTCTTGGGTGGCAAGGCCCAAGTTCGCGAGCTCCACCCACTCGCCGCCAGCATCAACGCCATTCGGGTTCGCTTCGACCTCGCTGACGATCACGCACCCCTCGGTCTGGAGCCACCCTCGGATGCGGAGCGACCAATTGGTCTGGGCGCCCACGAGCAAGTAGAGGTCCGCGCGGAGCGCGCCACCGCGCGCAGCATCGGGCGGGAGCGCGTACCAAGCGGACCCGGGCGAGCGGAATCGGAGCACGCCGCCGGGGAGGCGCTCGCCTGAGTCGCCATCCACGAGTTCCACCTGGAACTCGAATGGGACTTCGACTGCGGCCTTCTGGGTCCACACGCTCGCGTTGGCTGGCGAGTAGTCCAGGAGCACTTGGAGGAGCGGGTGGCATGGGTGCGCGTGGAACGTGGAGCGAGCGAGGTTCACTTGCTCGACGCCCACGGCGTAGAGCCCCACGCTGAAGTCTCCCGACGCGTCCACGTACGTCAAGAGTGGGTCGCCGTGGTGCGCGAGCGCGGGCATCGTGGTCACGACGAGCGCGGTCGCGAGGACCGCTGCCATTCCGCCACGTTCCCACATGCGCATTGGCGGAATCCTCCAACGAACCGAACCATTCGTGCGAAGATATAGTCCGCCCCGGGTGATGTAACGGTCGTTACATTGAGTCGATCGGGACCTGTCCCACCGAAGGGATTGAAGCTTCCAACGACATCGTGGGGTGACCCGGGGGGCTCCCGGGCCGGTCGTGGGACCCATGACGTCAACAACACCGATCCTCCTGACGGCGCTTCTTCTGTTGGCACCCCTCGCGCTCGCGCTTCCTGGCATCGGCGTGCCAGAGAAGACGCTCGCGCCTGGCGACTACATCATCGGTTTCTTCAAGGACCCGTTCCTCAAGCCGGGCCAGACGTACATGGGGGAACGCATCATCGCCGTTGACCACGACCTCGTGTTCATCATCGTGCACACGGATGACTACCCGCTCTTCCACGCCCGCGTGATGACGGACGAGAACGTCCGGTACGTCGAGCTGGACGACCCAACGTACGCGCACCTCGACCTGGTGCCCAATGACGCGCAGTACAACGCAGCGGGCCACTGGGGCAGCAAGAAGATCGGCGCGCAAACCGCGTGGGACCGCACGACCGGCTCCACCGCAGTCAAGGTCGCCATGATCGACTCTGGCATCTTCGCGACGCACGAGGACGTCGTGGGTTCTCGTCTGCTTGCCGGGTGGGACTTCGTGAACAACGATGGCACGCCAAACGACGAATCGGGCTGCAGCTATCACGGCTCGCACACGACGGGCACGGCCGGCGCCACCATCAACAACGGGAAGGGCATCGCGGGCATGTCCCAACACACGATCCTTCCCATCAAGGGCCTAGGCTACTCGGCGCCATACTGCACGGCAAGCGACTCGCAGCTCGTGAACGCCCTCAAGTACGCGGGCGACCAGGGCGCGCAGGTCAGCAGCAACTCGTGGGGCGGCGGCCCGGTCTCATCGACCATCAACAACGCCATCCAGTACTCGTACGACCGCGGCGTCATCTTCGTGGCGGCCGCAGGCAACTCGGGCCCATGCACGAACTGCGTGGGAGAGCCGTGGAAGTCGAAGGCGTCCATCGTCACGATAGTCGCGTCCACCACGGAAACGGACGGCCAGTCATCGTTCTCGAGTGAAGGAGCCCAGATCGACGTGGCCGCGCCCGGCAGCAACATCCTTTCGCTTGGCGGTGGTGTGAGCACGTACCAGACGATGTCAGGCACGTCCATGGCGACGCCCCACGTGGCCGGCACGGCCGCGCTCATCAAGGCCGTGAACCCAAGCTGGACGTTCTCACAGGTCGATTCGCAGCTCAAGAGCACGGCGCTTGACCTCGGCACGGCTGGCTTCGACCAGAAGTTCGGTTATGGCCGCATCCGCGCTGACCAGGCGGTGGGCGCGCCGACCACGCCCGCGTGCAGTGACGGCATCGACAACGATGGCGACGGCCTCACTGACTACCCCGCGGACCCCGGTTGCACGAGCACCGCCGACACGGACGAGTACAACGCGGCCTCTTGCAGTGGCGGCCCCGCGAACAACTGCTTCGCGGCCCCTACCACCGTGCCGGCCTCTGGCGGACAGATGGCCGCGCTAAGCACCACCGGCGCGACCACTGAGACGGGTGAGCCCGCGCCCTGCGGCAGCATCGGCGCGACCGTGTGGTACACGTGGACGCCAACGACTGGCGGATCCACCACGGTGGAGACCGTTGGCCCAAGCTTCGACACGGTCGTCGCCGTGTACACGGGCTCGAGCTTGACGGCGCTCACGAACGTCGGCTGCAATGATGATATCGCGTCTGGCAACACGCTGTCCAAAGTGACGTTCACTGCGACGGCGGGCACGACGTATCGCATCCAGGCGGGCGGCTACAGCGGCGCGACGGGCACGCTCAACCTCAAGGTGACGGCTCCTGCGGCGTGCAGCGGCCCGACGGGCAACTGCTTCTCGACGGCCGTGGGTATCACGTCGGTGCCATACTCGCAGTCGAAGAGCACGAGTGGTGCCACGCTGGAGACGAGCGAGCCTCGGCCATGCGGCAGCATCGGCGCGACCGTGTGGTACACGTACACGCCCTCCACGAGCGGCTCCAAGACGACCGACACGATGGGGTCAGGCTTCGACACCGTCCTCGCCGTGTACACGGGCTCCTCGCTCACGGGCTTGACGAACGTCGGTTGCAACGACGACATCTCGGGCAGCGACCTCGACTCGCGCGTGACGTGGACCGCGACGGCGGGGACCACGTACCGCATCCAGGTGGGCGGCTACAACAGCGCGACCGGGAGCCTCGTGTTCCACGAGAGCTAGAAGGGGGGTCTGGGGGGTTTACCCCCCAGCGCCTCTCCGAACATTCTTCTTTCGCTCGTGCTCTCGGTAGCAAGTCATGCGCTCGACGTTGCCCCTCGCGCTCCTCGCTCTTCTCGTTCTCCCGATCATCGACGCGCAAACGTCCCCGCGCATCGACGTGAGGATCGAGCTTCCTGCTGGCACCGCGACTGGTGATGGCGTGGTCGCGGGCGCATCCACGCCGAACGAGTCCTACGCGTTCACGCTCAACCTCACGAGAGACTACACGACCATCGAAGTGCACGCCAGGGGATTCATCATCGAGCGGGCGCGTCAACTCGTGCCGCACCTCCTGCTCGACGCGCGCGAGGGTGCCTGCGCGAGGGCGCCTGGAGCGTGCGACTACACCATCTTCGAGGAGTTCCCCAACGACCAGGTCTGGACCGTGGACAGCCCAGCGCGCGTGTTCTTCACGAGCGGCACGAGGGACGACGTTGTGCTGCGCCTAGGCGTCCCCGGACCAGTGAACGCGACCCTCCTCCTCGTACGCGACGTCACGCCGCCGACCTTCGTGGTTGGTGAGCGCACGGATTTCACGACGTACGGCTTCTATCAGGAGAGCCAAACGAACGAGCTCGCCATCGGTGACCTGCAAGTACGCGAGCTCGGTAAGACCGAGTGGGTCGTGAACCCCACGCCGATCTATCACGTGCGCCAGCGATTTCCCGTGCAGGGGCTCTCCCCCGAGCGCACGTACGAGACGCGCTTCGAGTTCCACGACTGGGCGGGCAACAACGTCACGAGCCCCATCGAACGCGTGACCATGCCGCCCGCGCCAGTGCGCGCGAGCGTGACCGTCAAGCCGCTTGCGCCATCACCCAACGCGACGATCACGGGTCCCAACGTCGTCGTGCGCGCCGAGTGGTCCAGCCCAGACTCGCCCGTGGAAAGGTCGGGTGTGCGCCTCTTCTTCGACCTCAAGGAGGTCACGAGCGCGCTCGTCATCATGGAGAACACAGCATCGTTCACGCCGCCCGCCACGCTTGGGCGCGGCGCGCATCGCGTTGACTTCGAGGTCACGAACCAGGACGGGGGCGAGGGAAGCGCACGGTGGAGTTTCACGGTGGGGCGCGCGAGCGTGGGCCTCGCGCCTTGGCTCGTGATCGGCGCCCTCGCGCTCGCTGGGACATTCGCTCGAGGGCGCTGACGACGCGCGCGAAGCGCGGGACCTGAGCCTGATATCGCGCGCCTCCGACCCCTGCGAACCCATCGGTGCGATGCCCAGCCGAGGATCCTCACGGGGGCCTGACGCTCTGCCTCAGTCGTGTTTAAGTATGGGCTGCGCTTTGGGCGCTTCACCTCGCGCGACCGCGCTGGCCTCTCACGGGGCCGGCATGCCGCGCTCTGCGGGAGTTGTGGCCCTTGCGGGCTGAATCCCCAAGAAGGTGAACCAACATGGCTCGAAGCTTCTACTCGTACATCGCGGACGCATGGAAGACGTACCGCGACTCTGACCACCTCAAGATCCGCCAGCAGCGCCTTTTCCAGTGGCGCCGCGAGTCCGTGTGCACGCGTGCCGAGCGTCCCACGCGCCTCGACCGCGCGCGTGCCCTCGGCTACAAGGCCAAGCAGGGCTACGTCATCATCCGCACGCGCGTGCGCCGTGGTTCGCTGCGCAAGAAGCGCTTCAAGATGGGCGCCAAGCCGTCCGGCATGGGTGTCGAGAAGATCACCATGTCCAAGTCCATCCAGCGCATCGCGGAGGAGCGCGTCGCGAAGCACTACCCCAACATGCAGGTCTTGAACTCGTACTGGGTCGGCGAGGATGGTCGCCACAAGTTCTACGAGGTCATCCTCGTGGACCCGCACCACCCCGTCATCCTCGCGGACCCCAAGATCAACTGGATCGCGAGCCCAGGTAACACGCAGCGCGTGACGCGTGGCAAGACCAGCGCGGGCCAGCGTGGCCGCGGCTTGCACCGCAAGGGCAAGGGCAGCGAGAAGACGCGGCCCTCGCTGCGGGCGAAGGGCAACAAGCGGCAGTGA
>JBAZZN010000167.1:0-6442 GCA_041658815.1 Thermoplasmatota archaeon | reverse complement strand
CTTCGCCAGCTTGCGGCGTGGGCGACGATTCTTCGCGAGCACGCCGGGCGTCCCATCGCATTCGCCGCGCCACGCATCATACGCGAAACGGACCTCAACGAGACACGACCCATCCCGGTCGTCCTCCTCGATCCCTCGGATGACATCGAACACGGTACGCCCCCACGATGGGACGCGTTCCAACTCGACGCGCAGAAGCCCGAGAAGTGGCGCCTCAGCGTCAAGGGAAAAGGCCACGTGGACCTGCTCGGCCTCGCGCTACGCGACGTCGTCCTCCTCTTGCGAGCGTCACGCGACCCCCGGTGGGGCATGGCCGCGCGGCAACTCGAAGCACGCCACGGCGCGGCCCCCGTCGTCTCCGACAACTTGCCCCGCGTGGAGTCGCCTCAACTCGCATTGCGCGGCAACAAGACGCGAAGCATCGGCCTGGGTCCGCCCCACCGCAGACGCCTCTTCGCGCCACCCTGGTACATGGACATGCTCCGCCATTCTCTATACCCCGTGTATGGAGGGCCCAGCGATGCCTGACGAAACGCCGATATTGCCCGTCACGCCCGACGTCGCCGAACGCATCGTCAAGGACATCGTCCGAGCGCTTGGCCCAGGGTGGGCCATCATGCCACTTGGCGGCACGGCCATGGGCCGCCTCTCGGCGAGGCCCGCCGCGACAAAGGACATCGACCTCGTCGTCGTCCTCGTCAGCGAGGCGGGCGCAAAGATCCCGGACTTCGACGCGCTCGTGAAGATCGCGCATCAGCTCGCGAAGGACAAGAGTACGATCCGCCCACGCTCGGACCACACGAGCGTCGAGCTCGCCTACTCTACGACCGCCGGCCCCGTGAAACTCGAACTCATTCGCGGTCGCGGTGCGCAGGGCGGCTACTTCGTGACGCGACGCGTCTTGGAGGCCGCAATCTCCCAATCGACCCTCCGAGATGGCGTCTTCGAGATGCCGCCAGAGGCCCTCGCGTTCCTCAAAGCTTGGGGCGCGCACGACAAGATGAAGCTCGTCGCCGCCGGAAAGGACGAGCGAGGATATCACGCCGACCGCGAACGAGGATTCCGACGCGACGTCGAGACGATCCGACGCGACATGCTCGACCGTGGACAAGTACCACGCGCCAGTGTTCAACGCGCGATGCTTGACGCGTGCGGCCCCGATCGCCAAAAAGCGATCGGTCGTATCCTGCGCGAAGCCGGCTGGGCAACGTAGGCGTCAGCTTCGAAGGAGTCCCGCGCTCGCGCTTCTGCCCGCGCTCGGCGCTCCCGATTTGCGGCTCATGCCGCGGCTACTGACGCTGTCGCGCGCCGAGCTACGGAGGCGGGCGCGCGGGCCCAGCGATTCGCCGCAACATCGAGCGCGGCCAAGAAGCGGACGAACGCGGACGGCTTCAGTCGCGCATCGACAGGCTGGAAGCCCAGATCCGCGCGCTGGGCCACGAGCCAGTCGCGTGAGGCTTCGCATCTGTTGCGCTTACACGCTTGGGTCCGGAGATTCGCGGAACTTCGTTCCGAACGTCGCGTTCACGAGGCGCACTGCCGCGTAGCGCCGCGCGTCGGGAAACCCTTTGAGCAACTCCTCCGTCAAGCGGAGGTCCAAGCGCGTCGGGATGCCGCGCAGCGTTTCGACGTCCTGCTTGTACTCGGCCGCACGGTCGGCGTTCCCTTTCCCGACGCAATCGCCGTACGCGATAGCTTTCATCGCGAGCACATGCTCGGGGATCGCGGCCTTCCCTATCGGCGTCTTCTTTGCGTGCTTGTGGACGAGCGTCGCGGCGGCGGACGGGATCAGACCGTCGCCGGGGACGATGAGGTCCATCCGCCAGACCATCTCGCCTTGCTCGTTGCGTTGGATGAGGGAGATGGTCCCTTCGCCAACTTCTGTGGGCGCGATCTGGAACCGCTCGCCGATAGCGCGCATGACGCGGCGCCCTTCATCCAGCGAGAGGCCAGCGGGGCCGAGCGCATCCGCGTCCTTGCTTGATCGAGGAAAGAGATCGAGCGCGACGACGGCGCTCGACCCCACGAGCACGGCTTCGAGGCCTTCGCGAGATAGCTCGTTCACGAGCAGGGAGGCGATCTCGCGCTGTGTGGCCTCGTCCATCACGAGTCCTCACCCGTCACATGACTGGGAGGTTTCGCATCGCGCCGGACGAACTCGCGGCCAAGCGCTCCCGTCGCGCTCGTGTGGAACGAGGAGAGCCACCGCGGAAACACGAGCGTGTTGGGATAGGAGCCCTTGATGGGCGGCTTTTCGATCACAAAGGAAGCCGCACGCTTCGTGACACCGCCAGCATCTACCCCGAGCTTGCCCGCCGCAGCGAGCGCCGCGTTCACCACGCGCGAGTCCGCCGTCGCGGCAAAGAGCGCGAGCGACATCTCGACGCTCAGGACCGGGAACTTGCGAGGGATCGCCTCTGGCTGATCCGCTGCAGCAGTCGGGAACCGCAGCTCTTCGAACCGGCGATCCTGAGCCGTGTAGTGCGCGCGGAACGCAGTCGGAAATTCCGATGCGGTCAGTTCCAAGACGCGCTTGTCGCTCAGGTTGAGGACGGGAACGGCATCGACGAGGCTTAGCGGAAACGCGCGGCGGATGCTGACGCAGGCGAACGCATGTGGGAATCGGAACGCCGAGAGGACTTCCTGGTGAAGGAGGAGACTGCGCGCGTACTCGCTCGTCTCATTCAGGAGTAGCGCCTGAGTCGGCGACGAAGGCACCGCGTATTCGTCGCGGCGGATCCTAAGGATCACGCGCTCCTCAACGAGCTCGGATAGCCACCGCGCGACGGTCGAGCGCGGCTTTCCCGAGATCGCCGCCGCCTCCGAGACCGAAAGCTCCCGGAATCCCGGACCCAATCCCGCCAGCAGTTCGAGCGCGGGTCGGGGGAGTCGAAGCGACGGGAATGAAGCGAGGGTGGCCGCCGTCACACGTGTGATGAAGTCCTACTTGAATAATACGTTTTTCATTCTACCATAGAAATGAGAGTTTCCTCGAAATCTCACCCTTTTGAGTCTTCTTTCGGATTTCTAATGATGGCAGGCTTCCTCGCCGACCGCTTCCCTCTCAATCAAGGGTCCGACCTGGCGAAGAAGCTCCCGCCGCATGGAGCGGCGCACCCCGGAGGGGGACCAAAATGGAATTGAAAAACTCAACTCCTCCTCGACGACACTGCGGCCGTGGTCGAGTCCAGCTACCTCAACTGGAACTGGCAATTGAAATCAAGTCAACCCAGGTTGAATCTGGGTTCAAATACCCTCAGAGGGCGGGAATCTCTGCTCCCGACTTTTCCCTCTCAACTGAAAGCGCCGCCTCACGAGCATAGAGTCGTGATCCGGCCTGGCGATCCTGTCGCACACCCGCGCGGATCAGTGCGACAAGACGCCACGAGAACCACGAGAAAATCGAGTGCAAAGCATGCAGTTCTGCTCGGCGCGCATGTGACTCGCGCCGGCCCTCTTTCTCGTCTCCACGCGCCCTGCCTCGGCTTCGCAATGCGCGGTGACCTCGATCGACGGCCACGACCGAGACGCGCTGCGAATGGACTCACTGCCAGCCACACGTGTAGAAGGGTTTATCTCCGAGAGAGTACCACTCTGGTATGACTCTGGTATGGCGACGACGAAGATCACGATCTCGATCACGCCTGAACTAGACTCGGCGCTGAATCTTGCCGTCCTGGAGACGGGCACGCCCAAGTCGCGCCTCATCGAGACGTACCTCCGCGAGAACCACGTCATCGACGGGTTCGTCAAGGACGTCCGGGCAGAGCCGCGGGGCAAGCCGCTCGCCGTGTCCCGAAGAGCGAAGGAGCCTACGCGAGTTTCTTCCGCATCGGAACGATCCGGCCGTAGCCAGGCTCGTCACGCGTGACTCCTGCTTGCGCGAATCCGCGCCGCTTGTACCACGCGATGAGCTCGTCGTCTTCGAGCGCGTCCAGCGCAATCTCGTTCACGCCGTTCGTCAGAGCGATCCTCTTCTCGATCGCAACGAGGAGTTCGGTGCCGACGCCGCCGCCTTCGAACCGGTCGTCCGTCTCGAGGTGATGCACGATGAGCCGATCGCCCTCGCGTTCGACCCAAGCGACGCCCACGATCCCCTCGGCCGTCCGGCGCACGACGACCGCGTTGTTAGCCTTTCCCGCTTCGGCGAGGTAGTCCTTGAGCGTGTATCCCAGGCGCCCCCGAAAGTCCCCGCCCGCGTCGCTGCCCGCGATGTAGCCCAGGGATGTGGGGAGCTTGGGTTTGACGAGCATGGGGCCGAGCGCGAAGCAGAACGCGGGCGGAAGAGGGTTCCGTCCGCCGCCGCGCGCGCGTCGCGTGCGCCCGCGCGCGCCGTGTTGCGCCGTGGTGTTGATCGTAGAATGCCAGCACGCGCGGCGTTCCGGACGGGGCCGCGGTCACTGTCCGACGAGCGCGCAAACCTTGTCGGATGTGAGGAGCCCGAACTCGGAGTTGCCACTGTCTGCGACGAACCGCGCGCACGCGAGCGGTCCTGGAGTCGGAGAGTCGACGACGTAGAAGAGACGATATTCCCCGACCTCGAGGCGTGCCAGCTCGAACACGTCACGCGTCGTTCGCTCGAGTCTCGGCGTGATCGTGGGCGAGGCGAGAAGCTGTTGGCCATACACGGGAGCGTTCGACACGTTCACCGTCACGGCAAACTCGCCCTTGACTTTGCCCGAGTCTTGATCTCGGTAGAGGTTGTAGTGGATCTCCTTGATCGCGATCGAGGGCTTCGGCACGACTGCCTGGGGCGCGTACGAGTAAGCGCGGTTGCAGTAGTCTTGGGGCGCGCAGCTCGTGCCCCCAAATACCAGCGCATGATCGCCAGCCCAAGCGGCGACGGAGCCGCCCAGGATGATCGTGCGCCCAGGCATGATGGCGAGAGCGTCCTTGGCAGCGTCATACCGCATGACCTCGTCCCCACGGGACGAGACGCCCCAGATGTAGAGCCGCGTTCCGTCCGAAGCCAACGCGGGTGCCCAGCCGGCATTGGGGAGGTGGTGCTTGGAGACGCTTGCGGCGCCAGTCTCGGGGTCGACGCGAAGGATATCTTCTTGACCCACAACGTAGGCCGCACCGTCGGCCCATGCGCCCGACTCGTACAACCCATAGCCTTCCGGAAGGTCGTGGGCGAGCCTCGTCGCGACCTTCGTTGCAGGGTCGAACCGCACGATCGCGGGACCGTCAACCCCGCCCAGAACGTATGCGACGTGCCCGTTCCACACTGCGCTCGCGCCGCGCGCGTCCACTGGGAGCGCCGCGTCGAACTGCTGGACAGTGTCAGTCGCGGGGTCGTATTCCACGATCCCCCGGCCCGAGACGTTCTGGCCGGTGCCGCCGAAGATGTACGCCTTCTCACCAGTCCACACGGCGCTCGCCTGGAAGAGGCCTTGGGGAAGCCGAGCGTTCATGATCGTGACCGCGCCCGTTTGAGCGTCAACGCGCGCGATGGTGTCCAGCGCGGACGACGGCCAGGTCTGCCACGCGTCGTACCCGCCGAACACGTAGACGGCATCCTGCGTGGCGACGGACGCGCCGGAACTCATGCCCGGCGGTAGCGCTTCCAACTGGACGATGCTGTCCGCGCTTGCCGGTAGCGAGGCCACGAGTAGGAGAGTAACGATGAGCAGCGCAGCGCGCAACAGAACGCCTCCGCGCCAGAACCAGCGCGACAGCGTATGACCGTTTCTAGAGAAAGCGTCTCAGTCAGGCCTCACATCGAAGAGAAGCAGCATCCCCGCTCTTCGTTTCCCTATTCTTCCTATGAGCCTACGAAGCACGCAAGGAGGCGGAATTCCAGCCCGCAAGCTCCCGGGACAGGAGCGGGCCTTGCCCAGCCGCATCGATCAAGAGCGCTGGCCACGCCAAGCGGACTCAGGGGGGTAAACCCCACGTGCCACCCTTTTGGCGCCGCCTCACGAGCATAGAGTCGTGATCCGGCCTAGCGATCTTGTCGCACACCCGCGCGGATCGGTGCGACAAGACGCCACGAGGACCACTTGTCGTACGTCTCGTGGTCCCAGAGGTAGAGGATCCATATTCGGACGCCGCCTGGCTCGCCCACGAGTGCGTAGTACCCGCGCCAACGATCGGCGAGCTCGAAGCGGAACAAGTTGGGGATCTCGCCGTAGTCGCGCTTGAGGTCTTTTGGCCAACGGTCCTTCTCCACGCCATTGCCGGCAGCAAGCGGCTTCGCCTTGATCCGCGCTTCGAGCGTGGCCAGGCTCTTGAGCTTCGCTTTGGCCGCGCGCGAGGCCTCTGCGTCCTTGCTCTTTGCGTCGCCGAACCACGCATCGCGGACCAGCTTCGCCTTCGTGGCGTACTCGATGCCAAGGAGCTTTGGCTGGGGCATGGCCGCACCACTCACGAGCCGCGGAGCTTGGTGAGCGTCGCCGCCGGCGCGCGGATCCAGACGACCTTCCCACCCGGGCCCTCGTCG
>JBAZZN010000166.1:0-6463 GCA_041658815.1 Thermoplasmatota archaeon | reverse complement strand
CGCGTACAAGAAACACGGCGGGACGCAACCACTTGACCTCAAACCGCGAAGCAAGTGTCCGCAATCCTGTAGCTGGATTGGGCCCTAACCGACTGCGGGTGGGTTTCCGAGCTTGCCGCTAGTCGCCAAGAGGTATCCAAGAGAGTGAAAAGAGATGCCCCGCCCCGAAGGGCGGGACCGTAAGGCGCCCGCAGGCGCTCCTGTGCCTCGGGGCACTTTTCGGCTTCAGCCGAAAAGTGCTCCGAGGCCGGCCATCGCTTCTTCCTCGGAGGGGCCCTTCTCTTCTTCCTTCTCGGGGGCAGCGGCGACGGCAGGGGCAGCGGCGCCCGCGGCGGGCGCGGCGGCAATGGCCGTCTTGATGGCCTCTTCGATGTCCACGCCGTCGAGGCTGGACACGAGGGACTTCACGCGGGCGTCGTTCGCTTCGACGCCAGCGGCCTTCAGGACGGACTTGATGCCGGCCTCATCGATCTTCTTGCCCGCGGAGTGCAGGACAAGCGCAGCATACACGTATTCCATGTCAGTTCACCTTTTTTTGTTTTTTTGGTCGAGAACCGCTCGACCAGCGGCGCGCAGCATCTGCGCGTGACAGTTAACCAAACAAGCTCCCCAGGCCAGCCATGGCCTCTTCTTCGGTCGCGCCCTTCTCTTCTTCCTTGGCTTCTTCGGCCTTGGCGCCAGCAGCAGCGGGTGCAGCTGTGGCGGCGGTGGCGCGGTTCGCCAGAGCGGTCTTGAGGGCGTCCGATTGTGCGTCCGGACTCAGCTTGCCGCCAACAGCCAGAGCGCTGTTGTAGGCCTTGCTGATGAGCAGCTTGATCGTCTTGGTCGTGGGGTAGCCCACGAAGACGGCCAAGTTGATCGCTTGGACGTGGGCCTGCACGAGGCGGGCGGTCTCGTCAACCGACAGCATGTCGCGGCTGTAGATGGTGCCTTCCTCGAAGACGGCCTTGAGGTCCATGCCCACGGTGATGGGCAGGATATCGAGGCGGGTCAGCATCGTGGCTTGGTCATGCGTCGCGGCTTCTCCGGCCTTGACGACGACCATGTCCTTCTTGATGACGACCTTGCCCTGGTCGATGGCGGCCGGGATGCCGGCCTTCTGGAGCTCACCGACGATGGGGCCTGGCTTGAACTCGGTTGGGCCCTTGAGGACCTTGATATCTTCGGGGGCCTTCTGTCCAGCCTTGATGCCTGCCTTCGTCTTGGAGGCTTCCAGCCGCTTGTAGAGGCGGTGGGGGCGCATCTTGGTCGCGATGATCGCGGTGGAGCCGCCGATGTTCTTCTGCAGGCCGTCGAGGCCGTGCTTGGACATGCCGACTTCCTTGAGCGCGAGCGCGAGGAGCGAGTTCTTGCTGATCTTGATGGTCGCGTCATCGCGAAGGGTCTTGCGCATCATCTGCATCTGCGCGGAGGGGATCGAGTCCACGTTCGCGAGACCGACGACGGGGGACTGCTTGAGGAGGTCAATGATCGCCTGCAGCTCTTCCTTCTTCCACTTTGCGACGTGCGCCTTGTGAGTTCCCTTCTCGGTCATCTCACATCACCTTCTCTGAG
This sequence comes from Thermoplasmatota archaeon, assembly GCA_041658815.1. GTDB lineage: Archaea > Thermoplasmatota > SW-10-69-26 > JACQPN01 > JAJPHT01 > JAJPHT01. The sequence continues at coordinate 4,909 of JBAZZN010000166.1, read as the reverse complement.
GGGCCCATCGTCGTCTTGACGAAGACCGACTGGATGTTCTGGTCGCCGCGTTCGAGCTTCTTGACGACGCGGTCGATGACCAGGAAGGCGTTCTCGGTGAGGTCTTCGGCGCTCATTTCCCTCGTGCCGATGGGCGCGTGGAAAGTGCGGCGGTCGCGGGAGCGGACGCGCACGGTGTTCTTGAGCGTCTTGACCACTTGGGCGGGGTCGCCGGTCGGAGGCATCGGGCGAGGCATCTTGCCGCGCGGGCCCAGGACCGTTCCCAGCGTTCGACCGATCGTTGGCATGAGGGGCGCTTCGGCCACGAAGAAGCTGATGTCATTGGCCAGCTTCCTCGCGCGGCGCTTGTCGCCCGCAAGCTCTTCGATCTGGTCTGGCTGGACGACCACGTCCGCGCTGCCCTTCGCTCTCGACGCGAGTTCACCAGAGGCGAACACCGCGACCTTCGGCGTCTTGCCGCGGCCCTTCGGAAGCTGGATCTCCTCGTCCACACGGTTCTTGGGAATGCTGAGGTCCACGTTCTTGAGATTGAACGCGAGCTCCACGCTTTCCCCGAACTTGCGTCCGGGAGCCGCCTCGATGGCCTTCTTGACGGCCGTGAGGATGGCTGCTTTTTCTACCAAATGTTTCACCTATGCACGTAGTGTCGCGGTCAGAAAGAGCGCGGCGAGCCAGTGACGGCTCTACTACATTGCAGGCGAAGCAGAAGAAAGGGGGGTTTATAACGGTTTTGTAGAGTTCAACAGTGTCTCGGGCGTGACCACGCCCAGCGTCCTGCCGCCCTTGTCCTGCACGATGGCGTACCCGTTCTCTTCGATCGCGTCGAGGACGGACGCGAAGCTGGCGGCGGCGGGCACGACCACGAACGAGTCGTCCATGAAGCCGTCGATCGCATCGTTCAGGATGCGGGGCTTTTCCCCGACGTTGTCCTTGCGTCCGCGCGAGTGGCCCGCGTTCAGCTCCATGCGGAGCACCGTGCGGCGGGGCAGCACACCAGTGACTTGGCCGCCGCCGTTCGTGACGGGCAAGTAGTCCACGTACTCCTGAGTGAAGTGGTGGAGCGCGTCGCCCAGCGTGTGCTTCTCTTGGAGCATCGTGACGGGCAGCGCGAGGTCGGACGCTTGGCCAGTCCGGGCTTGCGCGCGGGCGACGTCAAGCGCGGAGATGTACCCCACGAGCTTGCCGCTCTTGTCCTCGATGGGCAAGTGCGCCGCCCGCATGTCGCGCATCCGCGCCGCGGCCTGCTCGATGGTAGAGTCCAACGGCAGCGCGCGCGTGGTGACCGTGTAGTTCTCGATGTGCGAGTTCGGGTCGAGGCGGCGCGTCATCAACGTGCGCTCACTGATGACGCCATAGGGCTTGTCACCATCCATGACGAGGGGCAACTTGTCAGAGTCGCCCTTCACCCAACCAAGCACCGTGTGGAGCTCGTCGCGCTTGTCAACCAGTTTGAAGTCGCGGCGCAGAAGAGACTCTAAGGTGGTCATGCCCCCCTATTCCTGATGCTGCGTGCATAGTCCTTTGCCCCACCAGGGCCCCGGGGCACAATTCGCCTCAGGGAATCGGATGGGCCCCATCTGCGTCCTTCTTCGACCTCCACGCGAAGACGCCAATACGCAAAGACGCCAAGCGACCTGGAAGCAACGCCAAGCAAGTCCCCTGTGGGTTTGGCGTCTTGGGTTCTTGGGGTATTGGCGTGATCAGGACGCGCGCGCCCGACGTCGACATAGATGCTGGCGAGAAATCCCCCTCGGGTTTGCGCCCCGGGGCCCAGTGGGCTCTCCGCTGTGTGCTCGCATGACCTTGGACCCACGAAGAACCCGAGACCCAAGGTCTTCCCAAGGGCTGTAATACAATCGTAATACAAGTGTCAAGTGATGTGGGCGAGGAGATCGCCGTTTTTCGCCGAGCGGTCTTCTGCGCGACGCCGTCACGCACGTCGCTGGTGGCCGCAACGACACCGGTCACGCCGCTCTTCGCACGAGCGTCACGGTCGCCAACGCCATTCCCGTGGAGCCCTCGATGTGCGCGTCCACGCGGAGGCGCGAGCCGTCCAGCGCGACGAAGCGCTCCTTGGGCTTGCCCGATAGGTCGATGTCCATGATGGCGCCCGCGGGGGCCATGCGCGTCTGCACGCTGTGCAGGTCGGCCGAGAGACCCAGGCCCAACGCTTTGAGCACGGCTTCCTTGGCGCACCACGCGAGCGTCACCGCGCCCGCGCGTGCTGGCCCCTCGGGGAAGCGCGCGCGCTCCTCCGCCGTGAACGCTTCTTCTTCGAACGCGCGCGACCGCGCCTCGACTGGCTCCACGTCAACGCCGACGCACTCGCGCGCCGCGTCGAACACGCGCGCGACCGCGACGCCGCCAGCGTGCGCGAGAGTGAGGCCGCGGAAGTCGTGCGCGAGTGGCGCGCCGTCCGGCCCGCGCAGCATCTCCATGCGAGCGAACGGCCGCGCGTCACCGGCGTTTCGGAGCGCGGTCTTGCCGGCGAGCGTCGCAGCAAGCCACTCCTCGCGCCTCTTCTGGACCGTGAATCCTGCGAGCGCCGCTTGCTCCTGCGCCCCCAACCACGTGGGCAACAGCGCGGGCCGCTCCAGAAGCGCGCGTGCTTCGTCCACGCGCACGACCACGACGATCCCCCCGCCCAACGGCTTCTCTTCGTGACGCCACGCTTGCGGCGCGTCGTCGAGTCGTGAGGAGCCAGTCACGATGAGCTGCACGCTCCCCAACGCCGCGACGACCTTGCCTTCCACGATGCACTGGACGTCGCCCACGACGCGATCATCGGTGAGGCGCGCGCTCGTCACGCGATACGTGGTCGCTCCTGGCTGATATCCCTCATGGAGCGATACCTTCGCGATGCGCTCGGGAAGCGCCATGCGCTTGGCCACCGCGAGGCCCCAGAGCCCAAGCGCTTGGAACGCCCCCTCCAGCGTGGCCGCGAGCGCACTGACGCCGTCCGCTGGCGTGCGTCCCTCGACTTCGACGCCATCGAACGACACCTTGGTCGCGCGGGAGAGCACGCGGAACGCGGGCCCGTGGAAGAACGGCGGATAGACCCTGTCGTAGGCCCACACGGCGCCCTCGAAAGGCTTCGCCGCGGGCGACGTGTGCAGCGCCGTGAGGAGCGTGGCCGTGAAGTGCGTCCGCTCCTGCTTCACGGGGCCCTTCGGGACGGTGGTGAGCTTGGCGTTGCCCACCGAGTCCACGTGGACCATGATATCGAGTGGCTCGTCGCGCAGGAGCTTCACGGGGTAGCCGAAGTGCACGTCCTGGAAGCCAGTGACACGGACCTTGGACGCGTCCACGAACGCCTGCAATCCCAAGACACCAGCGAGGTAGGGCACGCCATCCACGCGGTGGTGGTCCAGCGCTGGCGCTTTCGCGTCGAGCGTGCGCTTGAGCGGCTGCGGTTCTTCATTGGGCACGTGCGCCGCTTCGAGGAGGCCAAGCGACTTGGCAAGGACGACCTCGGCCTCATCGAGCCGTGATAGTTCGCTCAGGAACGCGTTGACGCCCTCGCGCGTCGTGAGTGGTTCGACGCCCGCGGCCGCAAGCACCGTGAGCGTGCTGCCTTTGAGCGCCATGCCCGTCTCTCCCCAGGGGCCCCAGCAGAATACCGAAGCTGCGACACCCCTGTGTCGCAGCTTCCGGGCGAGCTTCGCCTGCGCGTCGTTCGCCGCGCTGTAATCGGCCTGAGCGGCGTTTCCGTAACGCCCCGCGACGCTGCCGAACATCACGAAGAACTTGAGGTGGTCGGCCTCGGTCAACTGCGCGAGGTGGAACGCGGCCTCGGCCTTCGGCTTCCACGCGCGATCGAAGGCTCCATCGTCCTTGTCCGCGAGCTTCTTGCTCTCCTCCACGCCCGCCGCGTGCAGCACGCCATCGATGTGGCCGTACGTGCGGCGCACGTGCGCGAGCACTTGGCCGAGCGCGGCAGCGTCGCTCGCGTCGGCCGCATGGTACTCGACGGTGGCGCCCGCATCACGGAGCGCCTTCATGGTGAGCGCGACCTCGTGGCGCGCCTTGTGAGGCGCGACCCACTTCTCGATGGAGACGGGAGTGGCGCGCTGCCCCTTTGCCGTGAGGTCCACCTTCGCCATGTCGCGGTAGGTGGCTTCGTTGAACTTGTTGTCAGAATCCGTGGGCGCTGCCGTGCGTCCCAGCAAGATGAGCGTCGGTCTCTGGGGCGCGAGGGCCTTCAGCACCTCGGCCGTGATGCCGCGCGCACCGCCGGTCACGACCAGGACGCTTCCCGCCACCAGCTTTGGACGCTGGGCATCAGACGCGCCAGCCTGGATGGTCCGCACTATGAACCGCTTGTCGCCGCGACGCCCGACCTCGACGCGCGAGCGCTCGACGTACAACTCGTCCTCCACATGTCGCACGCGCTCAGGCACGCCCTCGGTCGAGTCGAGGTCGAGCGCGCGGACGAACGCCTTGGGGAACTCGGCGGCGAGCGCCTTCGCCAAGCCAGTCACTCCGCCCTCACTGGGAGACGGGGGGTCCGCGTGCGCCGGAATGCCGTGCTCGCCGCCCAAGTGCGTGAGGGTCATGATGCCAAGTTCGCCGCGATCCAGCCGGACCGCATGTTGCTTCGCGAAAAGGAAGAGCTCGCGCGGCGAACCCATGAACAGGGCCACGTCACCATCGTTCTCTGGGAAACGCGCTCGAAGCGCGTCCGCCAGCTCGCCGGTACCGACCACGAACGCGCGCCGCTGCGCGTTGCCGTGCGCGGGAGCTTCGACGATGCGCGGCACGCGACGTACGATGCCGCCCACCGTGGGCTTCGAAGTGACGAGGGCCGCGGCGTTGCTCTGCGCCTGTGCTGCCGCGGATCGTCCCGCGTGCGTGCTGACGAAGCCGGCAACGTGGCCGATGGTGGGGTAGTCCTTGAGCTGGATGCCTT
>JBAZZN010000165.1:0-6498 GCA_041658815.1 Thermoplasmatota archaeon | reverse complement strand
GGTCGATGTCGGCGAGACCGTCCCCATACGTGAGGAGGAAGCGCCCACCCTCGAGGTGCTTGCGCGCCTTGTGCACGCGGCCCCCCGTGGGCGTGTCCTCGCCCGTCTCCACGAACGTGATGTTCCACTCTGGGAACTTGCCCTCGAAGTACTCCCGGATGACGTGCCCGTGGAAGCCGAGGAGGAGGACGAAGTCGCGGTGGCCCGCAGCCGCGTAGAGCTTCATGATGTGCCACAGGATCGGGCGGTCGCCCACGAGCATCATCGGTTTTGGGGTCGCCTGTGTCGCATCGCCCATCCGGACGCCCGCGCCGCCGCAAAGGATCGCCAGCTTCAACGCGTCATTCCCCTCAGTCGCGCCAGAACGGGACGCCACATAAGGCCTCCCTTCAGGCCGAGGGCCGCGCGCCCACGAGTCGCAGCACGGGGCGCGCAAGCCACCAATACGCTCCCAGGAACGGGTTGAGGACGAAGCGCACAAGGGGATTGCGTGCTTCGGGGTGGTGCATGCCACCATGGAAGGCGCGCGCAGCCTCGGCTTCGTGCACGCGGCGCACGACCGAGCGACGCTTCCTCCGGGCGGAGGGAAGCGCGCGCCACGCGTCCCGGTACGCGGCGAGCTTGAGGCGGCCCCAGCCCTGGAAGAAGGATCCCACGAGGAGCGAAGCTTCGTACACGAGCAGCGCGGGGGCGATGACGATGAGCGCGGGGACGCTGTAGTCCTTCGCGAGCATCAGCAGCCGGTTGCGCTCGATGTGGTAGAGCTTCCGGGGGTTCCGCGAGAAGTCCCAGTCGTGCCGGAACACCGCGCGAGGCTCCACACAGATGTGATAGCCCGCGAGCCGCAGCCGCCAGGAGAGGTCCGCGTCCTCGACGTAGATAAAGTAGTCCTCATCGAACCCTCCGACCTCCTCGAACGCATTTCGATCGTAGAGCGTGACGCCGCCCGCGCAGAAGGCGACCTCCGTCGCGGCAGTCGGGACTTCGGCGACGGGCCGCTCATAGTTGCGCGGCCAACCGTGGCCAAGGAAGCTCATGTCGCCCCCCGCGCCGTTCACGTGCCTTGGTCGGTCACGGAAGAGGATGAGGCCGGCGACGGCCGCGAAGGGTCTCCCCTCCGCCGTATCCACAAGCTTGTCGAGGCAGTCCGGGTCCATCTCAAGGTCGTTGTTGAGGACGAGGACGTACTTGCCCCGGACGTGGGGCATCGCGCGCATGACGCCGGGACCGAACCCGACGTTCGCCTCGCTCTCGACGAGGCGCGCTTCGGGGAACTTGTCGCGGACCAGCTCGCGCGAACCATCCGTGCTCGCGTTGTCGACGACGATGATCTCGTAATCGGAATATGATATCCGTCGGAGCGATTCGAGGCATGTCGGAGTGTGTTCGATGCCGTTCCAGTTGACGATGACGATCGAGACGAGCGGCCGCGCCCCGATCACTCCGTCACCTCGATCCACGCGTGGAGATCGAGCGTCATCGTGCGCAGTGGCCGCTCGTCCACGCTCACCACGAGGCGATAGAGACCGGGTGCTAGGGTGCCAAGGTCGATCTGCCGTCGCTCCGCGCTTCCGGGCATCAGAGAGAGCGGGAACGCATCACGAGCGTCCGTCGGGGTCGCCACGAACCCGTCGCGGCCCGCGCTCGCGTTAGCCGCACGTTCGAGCGCCCATGACACGTTCACGCTGCTCGCGCCGCGCTCGTGGCTCGTGACCACGAGCGTGAACGAGACGATCGATCTGTTCGGGACCGGCTTCGCGACGTCCGAGAGGACGCCGCTTTGGGGAAGGAGCAGCGCCTCCGTGAAGGGCCGTGGCTCCATGATGGCGGGAAGGACCCACGCGCCGGTGCCCACGAGGACGAGTGAGCCGACGGCGAAGGCGGCCAATGCTGCGCGTTGCTCGCGCGGAACGTGGGGGCGCGGCGGGCGGGCTGGCACGGGCAGCGTCCCTTCCGCGCGGATGCGCCGCGCGAGCGCGACGAGAGCGGCCACGAGCGTGAGCACAGCGATCGAGACGGAGAATGGGAGGAGTCTGAAGCGAAAGGGCGTTCCCTGGATAACGAGCGCGACGAGGGGGATGAGCGCAAAGGCGAGGAGGAAGGCTGCGCCCGCGCGTTCGACGGGGTAGAGCGCGCCGCGCTCGTCACGCGAGCGCGCCGCGAGGGGGAAGAGCGCGAGCGTGAGCACGTAGCCCGAGGCAAGGAGCGCGGGAAGGATGAGCCACGCAAGGGGCGGGGCGAGCGGGCCCAGCACGACGCCGACGACACCGACCGCGACGACCGCAAGGCTCCCCACCAAGTCCCATCGTGGGACGCGCACGGGCGAAGGATTCGTCGTCATGCGGCTGGACACGCGGCCAACGCCGGCGCGCATATAGAACATTGTTGGGGCGGGGAGTCGGTTGCACAACGTTCTTACCGGCACACCCGTCTGGGCGCACGAGAGGGCGGCGTCGTTGGGCCAAGACTCGGAATCTCTGCTGAAGCCGGGCGCCGTCTCGAGTCTCTCAGGCACGCTCGTCGCGATCCCCTGCCACAACGAGGAGCTCGCGATAGGGAGCACCGTCCTGTTGGCGCGCAAGCACTCGGACACGGTCCTCGTGGTGGATGATGGGAGCCGCGACCGAACGGCTTCCGTCGCGCGTGCCGCAGGAGCGGAGGTAGTCGTCCATTCCCAGAACGCGGGGAAGGGGGCGGCGGTCCGCAGCGCGTTCCGGTACGCGCGCGACCACGGGTACCATGCGATGGTCCTAATGGATGGCGACGGTCAGCACAATCCCGCCGAGATCACGGCCCTCCTCGCGCCCATCCTTGATGGTGAAGGCGAAGTGGACATTGCGTTGGGCTTCCGCTTTGGCGCTCACACGCAGATGCCGGCATGGCGGCGCGTCGGGAAGCGCGTCCTCGACTACGCGACCTCCGCCAGTGGCGGCGGCGAGGTCACGGACAGCCAGTGCGGCTTCCGCGCGTACGGTCGGCGCGCCATCGAAGTGCTCTCGGAGGATCTCAAGAGCGACGGGTTCGGTGTCGAGAGCGAGCAACTCGTGGTCGCGAAAGACAAGGGGCTCCGCTGGCAGAATGTGCCCATCACGTGCGCTTACGATGACATCGACGGGAGCACGAAGGGGCCCATCGCGCATGCCATCGAGGTCCTTTCGGACCTCGTCGCGATCGTCACCATGCGTCGGCCCCTCCTAACGATCGGGATACCTAGCCTCGCGCTCATCCTCTGGAGCGTCGCGCTCGCGATCCGCACCATCCAGTTCTACAACGAGACGCACATCTTCCCTATCCCCTCAGCCCTGGCGAGCGCGTCCCTCGGCCTCCTCGGCGCATTTGGCGTCTTTTCGTCCCTCATCCTCAACTTCGTCGCGCGCCTCGAACGCGCCATCGCCAAGAACGGGCGCGCGTAGGTCTTTTCTGGGTGGAGTACCTCGCCGCGCTGTGCGCGTCCTCGAGTTGGCCCTCACGTACCGGCCGACGATGGGAGGCGTTCCCTATCACGTCGAAAGCCTCACGCGGGGGCTGCGCGCCCGCGGGCACGAGGTCGATGTGCTCACCTCCACCCCAGGTCCGGCGGAACCGGGCGTCACGCGCGTCTCCGGGAAGCATTGGGCGATCGCCTCAGCCGCGCGCCGCGCTGTCAAGTCGGGCGCCTACGATATCGTTCACGCGCACGACCCGTATGCAGCTTTCCTCGCAGCGCGAGCAAGCATCCGAGGGGACGGTGCGAGCGTCGCATCCATCCACGACCTGTGGCCAGCGTGCGCGCGGGGAACGCACTCGAAGACGACGATCGGCTCCTCCGAGTGCGACGGGCGCTCGCCCCGCGCGTGCTCCGAATGCATCGGCGCGCCCAAGTGGCGCGTGCGCGGGCTCGATGCGTACCATGACTACGCGTTCCGCCATCTGACGAGCGTAGTCGCTGTGAGCGAGTATGTCAAGCGCGTCCTCTCGCCTTTTCACGATGCGACGAAGGTGCGGGTCATCCACAACTGGGTGGACGTGGACAGGTTCCGGCGCGACGAAGCGGGTGCGCGACGCGTTCGCGATGCGTGGGGCATCGGCGACCGGCCATTCCTCTTCTTCATGAGCCGCCTCATCCCCGAGAAGGGCGTGCAGCATCTCCTGGGCGCCATGCCCGCTCTGCTTGAGGCCGAACCCAACCTCGTCCTCGTGGTGGGCTCGAAGGGGTGGTACAAGCTCCCACTCGAGCTTCAGGCCAAAGCGCTCGACCTTGGCGAGGCCGTCCGGTTCCCCGGAGCCATCGACGAGGACGACATCACGGGCGCCTACTCCGCATGCGACCTCGTCGTGTATCCGGCCGTCGCGTCAGAGACGTTCAGCTTCGTCCCGCTCGAAGGCATGTCGTGTGGTGCCGCCGTCCTTGCTTCGACCCACGGCGGCACGCCCGAAGCGATGGTCCACGGCGAGTCAGGCTGGCTTGTTCCTCCTGGCTCGGCCGAAGCGCTCGCGGAGGCGATCCCTCGGTTGCTGCGCGACGCCCCGCTGAGGGCGCGGCTTGGCGTCAACGCCGAGAAACACGTGCGCGCGAACTTCGCGCTCGAATCGAAGATCACGGAGTACGAGAGGCACTTTGAGACGCTTCTCGTCTGCCGCTAGTGTCGCCGCGCGACGAGGACGAGGTTTCCAGCTTGACGCTGTCCAGTGGCGCGATTGATCGCCTGGTCGACACGTGAGGAGCGTATCACCTGGCGCACGCCAAACGAGATGAACGGGAAGGTCTTGGGAAACCGCCAATTGATGCCTCCAGTCCTTTCGACGACGAGGCCCGAGCGCACAAGGAGATCTTCGATCTCGCTGCGTGCGAATAGGCGATGCCAGAAGCGGAGGACCTTGAGATCGGCGGGGACGAGCGCGGGATCATGTGTCTCGATGAGCACTCGTTCGTCCCTGCCGACACCAACATAAAGGTGGTCGCCCGGGTTGTTCGGAGTGACCTGCGGGACAGTCACCAGGAGGCGACCGCCCGGCGCGAGGAGCTTCGCGAGTCGTTCGACGACCGCGGGCGCCTCGGGCAGATGCTCCAGGACTTCCGTACACAGGATAATATCGAACTCCCCGCGCACCGGAAGCCGGTCCGCGTCTGCCGCCACGAACGATGTGCGTGAACCCACCCGAAGCTTCGCGGCCATGTCGCGCGCCGCAGCAAGTTGCTTAGCGTTGAAATCTAGCGCGGTGAGCGTCACGTTCGGGTGGTGAGCCGTGATGTGGAGGGCGATTAGACCCGAACCAGTTCCCACGTCGAGCATGCGGACGGGCTTGTCCGTGGGGATAGGGAGGGCGCGCACGATCGCCTCAAGGCGAAAGCGGAAGTCAAGGTTCTTCCGAGGTATCGTCTCGCCGTTCAGCTCCGCGTAGTAGCTCAGCTCGCGCGGGATGCGGTAGTACTCGGCAAGCTCCTCCTTGGTCGCGACGGGCGCTTCGAACACTGTGCGTTCACGCGAGGTTGTCACAGCAGTCCACCCACGCTTTCATCCGGTCCGCCATCCACGGCACGAACGCGCCGTTGAGGAGGCGCGCCGAGTCCACCTTCGCGAGGCCCTGCGCGAGCGCCGAGAACGATTCGCTCCACGTCATCGACGCTTCGAGCGGGATGTCCTCGACGAGCCGCCAGAGTTGTTCGTTGATATCGAGGCCGGCGGCTTCCGCGAAGAGGTCGCGGAACACGCTGCGGGGTGCCTTGCGGTGATCGCAAAGAGGCGGTCCGCTAAGGATGGACGCCCCCCTTGCGTCCGCGATGCGCTTCAGCATCACGCCGCTCCAGATGTCGTCGAACCGGCCGACCTTCCAGGGGTTGTCGTCCATTGGCAACTGATAGAACGCGGGGATGGCTTCCCTGCGGAAAGCGAGGTTCATGCTGCACACGGTGAGATAGTCGCCTGGCGCGACATTGAACAACCCGCCGAAGTCGCTCGTCTCGAGGTGAACGGACGGCACGCCGTTCACGCCGCCAAGGCTTGCGATACGCGCCGCGTCGAGGTCTGGCACGGCCGTCCAAAGCCCTTGTGAAGCGATGACGGGCCCATGCTTCGCCATGGATGTAGTGAGTTCCTCGCTCATCGCGCCGTACGGGTACCCACGTGGGTACATCCGGCGGGTTCGGGGCGAGTGATGGAGGACGTTCACCCAGCGGCTTGTGGAGCGGAGCGTTTGGATTGGTCCCTCGTGCTCAAGGTTCGCAAGGTGCATGGACACGAGCGGGTTGTCGGCGACGGGCCAAGTGTCATCATCTAGAAATATGCCCGTGCGAAGGCTCGTGTCCGCTGCCATCCACAAAAGGCCAAAGGACGTCTCTGCGTGGCTTCTCTTCGGGATGAGGTCAGCATGGTGGCTGGCTCTGTGGTCAGCGAACCATCCATCACGGTCCCCCTGGCCGAGAACGGCACCCTCCACCCCGTGGTCGCGCAGTACCGCGCGCTGGGGAGCGCGGTCACAGTGGTCCTCAGTCAAGATGAGCGTGAAGATGCGGCGCTT
>JBAZZN010000164.1:0-6510 GCA_041658815.1 Thermoplasmatota archaeon | reverse complement strand
TTCGCCTCGCACGCCCAAAGTGCGCTCGGTGCGCTCGTCCGCCCGGACCTCGAAAGCGTCGATGCTGTCCGTGGCCCCCGCGATGTCGGCCGCGGCGTCCGCCCAAGCTGCGGGCTCGATGGACTCCTCGGCCACTGGTATCATCGAGCCGAAGGCCTCTTCATGCACACTTAAAGGCTCCTCTCTCCCACGTGTGACGGCCCCCCGCTGGGGGAAACAAGCATTGAATGCTCTCGCTGGAGAAAAAACGGGATGCAAGAATTCGTTGGGGCCCCGCGCGGAAGTTCCGCGCGGGGACGCCAAGAATCGTGTGATCAACCTGCTTAGGCGACTTCGGTGTCGGTGTTCGAGCCCGTGGTCTTGCCAGCGGACGAGTCCGTGGCGCCAAGGCCGAGTCCGAGTCCCTCAATGTCGCTTTCCTGCTCGTTCAGAAGCATCATTTTGTGTCATCTCCGTTGATTGGCACGCCGCCGCCGCCTCCCAGGCGTTGGATGCGCACAAGCCAGAGAGTCCAGGGTCAGTCCTAATGTTTCTCGTCCAACCCCGTATCAGTAACGAGAGTGACACGCCCGAGCCATACGGTCTCCGCGCAGTGGGGTGGACCGATACTATCAAGCGGCTCCCAAGAGTGGGCGCTCGTTGTGAAGCCCGGCGACCTCGTCGAGTTCAAGGCGGGCCTCTTTGGCATCAAGCCGCCCCAGAACCTGGGCATCTACCTGGAGCGCGTCCGCCGAAAGGGCACGTACTTCGTGGTGCTCGTGACGGTCCGCGGGAAGCAGGAGATCAAGGCCGACAACATCACGTCACGCAAGCTCAGTGCGCGCGTGCCTCCAGACGAGCTCGAAAGCGACCTCTCGCAGCGCCTCAAGCAACTCATCGAGGAGGTCACGAAGGGCAAGGTCCGCACTGAGGAGACCGCGGGCGAAGCGACCGACCGCGACCTCTGGCAGAAGTGCAAGGAAAGCAACGGAGAGCCGATGTCGCCCGAGGTGATGGCCGGCTCCTTCTTCGCCACCAAGACCCCCACCAAGCCACAGGTCTCGGACATCAGAAAGATCCTGGAGTCGTGCCGCGAGCCTGGCGTCGGCTATTTCGCAAGACAGCCTGGCCGAGAGGAATTGTGGCGCCCGCTCACGCGCGCCGAGCACGTCGCCTTCCATCGGGAGAAGGATGGTCTGCAACGCCTGCGCAACAAGCTCGTCCTCGTCGAGGAGGTCGAGGACGAGGAAGGCTACCTCCGCACGGTGTACAAGGGCATCCCACTGGGCGAAGCGCATTTGGACGAACAGGACAGGACGCGGCTCGCATTCGTGGGACAGGTCATGCAGGACTTCGTGCTGCACGACCGCTTTCTGGGGAACGCGCTTCCGGGCTCGACGAAGCACACGCTCGACGGCTTCAGCCTCTTCCCGTTCCTCAAGTTCCTCGCGCTCGACTGGACAGGCGCGGAGCGCGTCAGCGCGTCAAGCTCCTTCGTCGAGTTCCTCGTGGACGTGGACCTCATCGGCGTGGACGACGCGGTGGACCTCGTCGCCCGGCGCAAGGTCCTCATGTTCCCGAACTTCTCATGGGACACGCTTCCCGAGGTCCAGCGCGCAGCCGAGAAGGTGAACCCCGCGATATCAGTGGCTGACCGCGTGGATCTTCGCGACCAGCGTTGCTTCACCATCGACCCGCCAGACGCGCGCGACCACGATGACGCCGTTGGCATGGAGCATCTCGCGGATGGCGGTGACGTGCTTTGGGTCCACATCGCCGACGTGTCGCACTACGTTATCTTCGAGTCCACGTTGGACCACGACGCGCGCCGACGCGCCACGAGCGTGTACCTCCCCACTGGCGTGCTGCCGATGCTGCCGCCGCGCTTGTCGAACGACCTCTGCTCCCTCGAAGAGGGCAAGGACCGGTACGCGATGACCGTCCGGCTCCACTATGACGCGAGCGGCAGGCTCGTGGAGGAGACCGCGATGGAGAGCGTGATCCGCGTGGCTGGCAATGTCACGTACGCGCAAGCGCTCGAAGGCATCGAAGCGGGCGAGAAGAACGAGTTCGCGCTGATGCGTGCCTTCGCCGACCGCATCGACACGCACCGACGCGGCCTCACCATCGAGACGAGCGAGCGCCGAGTGAAGCTAACACCCGACAACGTGGAGCACATCGAGAAGATGGGCACGCCCGCGACGCGCATGATCGAGACGTTCATGGTGGCGGCCAACGAGGCCGTCGCGCGCATCCTGCAGAAGGAGGACATCCCGCTCCTCTACCGCTGCCACCCCCTGCCCGACCGCGTGCGCTTCGAGCGCTTCAACGCACAGTGCGCGACGATGGAGATACCCATCCGGATCGAGCCACCGGAAACATCATCCGAACCGAAGGTGGACGCGGGTGTCTCGCTCCTAGACGCCCTGAAGAAGGGAGGAAAGGTGGACCTCTTCGGCGGAGGGTTCGCGCTGCAGAACGCCGAGCCCGAACCCGAAGCGGCACCCGCTGCGCCCCCCGCCATCCGCGGTCTTGCCCAGCTATCACCAGAGGAGCAAGATGCGTGGCTCCAGCCCTTCAGGCAAGCACTGCGGCAGGTGAGTTCGCTGCCTGATGACGCGCTGCGCGGGCTCGTGTACCTCAAGGTGCTCGGCACGATGGGCCGCGCGTTCTACACTCCAGACAACCTCGGCCACTTCGGACTCGGCTCCACGTGCTACTGCCATTTCACTAGCCCCATCAGGCGCTATCCTGACCTCGTCGTGCACCGGCAGCTCCGGTGGCTTCTGCGCGGGAAGCAAGGAACGATGCCGCACGACCGTGCGTCGCTGGACATCCTGGCCGCGCACACGAGCGAGCAAGGCGGCGGCGCCGAATCGCTCGAACGCGGAGTCGTGGACGCAGCGCTCGTCTTCGCGAGCCGCGAGGAGCGCTGGACGGGCACGCTCAAGGCGCTAGTGAACGGCGTCACGAAGGGCGGTGTCTTCCTCTCGCTGGAGGGCGGCCTCGAAGCGCGCGTCTCCACGAGCGACATCCCGGGCGGCCCATACAGCGTCGATGAGTTCGATAGCAGGCTCTTCATCGGGGAGCACGAGAAGGCCGACCTCGCCGCCGAGGTCACGGCGAAGAACTGGCGCGAGTTCGTGAACCCAGACACGCAGGACGTGGAGATCGTCCGCATCAGGCTGGGCGACCGCACGACGGTCGAGATCAAGGCGCGCGATTATGTGGAAGGACGGGTCGCGGCACGACTGCTGGAATGACTTGTGTCGTGCCGCGATAGGACGAAAGGCGCGAAGCGCCGTTCGCGCATCAGCGCGATTCGTCCGTGTCGAGGGACCGCAGTCCCGAGATAGGACGAAAGGCGCGTAGCGCCGGTCGCGCCGCAGCGCGATTCGTCCGTGTCGCGGCACGACTGCTTGAATGACATGTGTCGTGCCGCGATAGGACGAAAGGTGCGCCTCAGCGCGCCGGTCGCCCGCAGGCGATTCGTCCGTGTCGCGGCACGACTGCTTGAATGACGTTTCACCCGCAGCACCCGCACCCGCCGTGCTGTTCAGCAACGGTGGCCACGTCGTCACGCGTCACCTGGAAGGGCTCTTCGCCTTGGGCTGCGACGAGGAGCGTGCCCGCGGCGTCCACGATGGCGATGACCTCGACGGGCTCGTTCGACTCGCGCAGGCGCACGATGTCCCCTGGACGCATCGGGAACCCGTTCGTCGCTGGCGGTCTTGAGCATTTCTGCGTGTGCGGGCGTGACTTGCATCGCAGCCGCCACGCCCTCCGAGTGATCGTGATCCTCCGCCCACGTTGGTTTCTCGTGGCGATCGGGCCGCTGCGCGGGCAAACTCCCGCGGTGCCCGCGGCGCCGCAGGCAGCATGATCGCCTGTATTACGTTCGTAATACGGCGATAAGAGCGAGTTTCGCCGCGCGCGTCAGCGATTTGACCGCGCGCTCGCGCTTGAGCGCGGCGCCGCGCGATGACGCGGGCTCGCTCCATGCGAGTCGCACGGGCCTGCGAGAGCGCGTGTACCGCGCGCCAGTGCCGGCGTTGTGCGCGTGCAGACGACGCTCGATATCGTTCGTGATGCCGCAGTAGAGCGAGCCGTCCGCGCACTCGGCGAGATAGACGGTCCAGCTCATGGGTGGGGAGTCCGCATCGCACAAGCATGAACGCTTCGAGTCCGTGCTATCCTGGGCGGTACACCATCAGCCACACGAGGGCGACCGTGCCGAGCGTGCCGACGGTCACCACGAGGGGCGCGAGTCGGGCGACGCGTTCGAGTGCGACGTGGAGCGCTGCCTCGTCAAGGGGCGCCCCTGTGGGACGTGGGGCATCGCTTCCGGCGTAGGGCAAGCACAGCACGTAGCGCACCTCGTTGAGCGCGCGGGCCGCCATTGGCGACATGGACACGGAGATGCCGACGAGGATGAGGATGCTTATCCACAACCACGGTTCGTTCCACAGGTTTTCGAGGGTCGCGAGGAGCGCGCCCGTCGTGACGAGCGTTCCAAGCGACGCGAGGGACGCTATGTTCGCTGTGCGCGACGTCACGAGGAGCGCGCGCACGGCGGCCGCGTCGCGCTCGCGGCGCAGCTTGAGCATGGCCATGGTGGATGGGGCATGCGTCACGAGGAACGCGATGGCGGAGAGCACGTGGAAGAAGACGAGCCACCGCAGCGGGAGCCAGTCGAGCCAGTCCACCACGCGGATCACTGGTGCCCTTGCTCGGTTCGGCCAGCGCTGCTGCGGAAGCTCACGTTGGGCACGCGCTGGGTCATTGGCACTCCGCCGTGCTGGTGGGCCTCGTGGGGATGGCCGCATTGGCAGGTGCCCTGCGGCGCGGCTGCCCCGACCTTGAGAGCCGCAAGGCGGCGGTTCACGAGCTCCCAATTGCTATCTTTGATGAGGGTGCCGTCCTTGAGGGATACTGGCGGGTGGTCCTCGACCTTGTGGTCACGCTCCCACGCTTCCAGGTCGAGCATGCGGCTTACTCCCGGCTTCACGAGGAGCGTGACGCGGCTCTCGCGGCGGCCGCCTTGCTGCTCGTAGCCGATGAGGGGAGCGAGCTTGTCCGTGAAGGCCTGCACGTCCTCGTAGCTGGGCATGTTGTCGATGCCCATGCGTTCGCGCGAGTAGCCCACGAACACGTAGCCTTTGGACTCGACGAAGTGCGCGTCCGCTCGCTGGTCGAGCTTGGCATACTGCTCCGCGTGCCCCTTGTCGGATTCCATGTTCCACCCTTTCACGAGAGTATGCCGCGAGACCTTCCGGCAATCCAGGGACGGGAGGAGGTCCAGCGTCTCTTCGAGCTTGTCCCACGCGCCTGCGCCGATGGGGACGCAGAGCTTGTTGAAGACTTCCTCGTTGGGCGCGTCCACGCTGACGTAGAGCTGGGTGGGGAGCGGGTCGAGCTTCTTGAGGACGTCAGGCCGCGAGCCGTTCGTGACGAGGAACGTGGTCATGCCGCGCTTGTGGCAAAGCTCGATGAATCGGCCAAGGTGAGGGTAGAACGTGGGCTCTCCGTTGAGCGAGATGGCCACGTGCTTGGGCATCTGGGACTCGACCCACTTGTTCTCTGGCGTCGTGGGGTGGCCCTTGTAGCCAGAGAGGAGGCGGCGTTGCTCGAGCAGCGCGCCATCGAGGACGAGCTCGGGGTCGTCCCACTTGTAGCCAGCCGAGTTGACGTCCAGGTCGAACGATTGCGAGCGCCAGCAGTAAAGGCAAGTGAAGTTGCAGTAGTCCACGATGGGCGTCATCTGCATGCAGCCGCGGGACTCGATCCCGTAGAAGTCGCCCTTGTAGCAGTGGCGATCGTTCTTCAGGTCCTCCTTCGTCCAGTGGCAAAGCTTGACCCCGACGTGCTCGCCGGCCGTGCCATATCCCTGCTTGTGCAGGATGTGGCGAAGCTCGTCTCTCATGACGGCGGCGAGTCGGCAGCACGTTATATAACCGTTTCATCCGCGCGGAACAGGCAGTGACCCAAGCTCCACCACGCCTCCCAGGCGCTACGCCTAAGCCACGCGAGGAAACTGGTCTGCCCGATCTCGATGCACGGACCTCAGCCACAACCTGAGACGAAGACGCGAGGCTCAAAGGACGCGCCGCTCCGAGTCCCATTTGGGGATCTTGACGTCGAATCGCTCTCCCCCTCGATGCGGAAGCTCGTGACGGCCCTCCTCCTCTACAAGAGCATGTTCGCCGGGCCGTGGTTCGAGGCCCTGAGCAGTGAGGAGGACCCCAAGACAAAGGAGATCTACCAACGCATCACGACGGAGACGACCGAACAGGCGAGGCGAGCCGCCGACCTCCTCCACCGGTGGGATGCGATGGCCCAGCACGAGCACATGGAGGCCGTGACGAGCCAAGTGCTCAAGCGCCTCCTCGAAGACATGCTCAGCCTCAAGAAGAGCAGCACGGAAGTCTTCTTGGGCGCTGGCATCGGTTCCCCCACGGACGAGTTGCGTCGCGAGTTCCTCAACCTCGCCGACATCGACAGGCGCCACGCGGAAGCACTTCGGGCCGCGCT
>JBAZZN010000163.1:0-6558 GCA_041658815.1 Thermoplasmatota archaeon | reverse complement strand
GCGCGCTGGGCATAGCGGAGGCCTTGATCGGCGGCACGGTGAACCAGTTGGCTATCGCCATCGCGCTTTCGGACGGCTTCCCCGCGTGGGCCTTGGGCGCTGCGGCGTTCCTCGTTGGCCACGCCGCCTTCCTCGCCTTCGCCGTCCTCATCGTGACGCTCCAGGTGATCCGTCTCCACTACGTCGAGTTCTACCCCAGGTTCTACCATCTCGACGAAGCTGGCCGATCGAGGGCGTTCCGCGCCGTCACGACGTCGCCCGAGTGAGTCCCGCTTCCAATCCACTCGCATTGTTCTTCGGAACGTGTCCGTCGATCGCACCAAGACTCCAAGAAG
Source organism: Thermoplasmatota archaeon (assembly GCA_041658815.1). GTDB lineage: Archaea > Thermoplasmatota > SW-10-69-26 > JACQPN01 > JAJPHT01 > JAJPHT01. Next base: position 6,223 of record JBAZZN010000163.1, on the reverse strand, counting down.
CCAAGAACCCCAAGCGGAGACGCGTTCAGTCCACTTGGGGTGTTGGCGTCTTGGTGTCTTGGCGTGACTATACTTGATCGAAAGCGCCCGCAATGGGCTGCGTTGGATGACTCGTTCGTGTGCAACCGACCATACCACGCTACGCGCGCCACGCCCGCCACGGACGCCACTTGCCGTGTCCTACGACGTGCTCCGCTTCCCCAGCGCATACGCGCCCACGGCGAAGAGCGTGATGAGGAGGAACGCGATGAAACTCAATTGCGGGATGCTGACGAGGCCCCCGAAGAGCGTTTCGCTGGCCGTGCAGCTTCCCACGAAGCACTGGCCCGGCTCCAAGTCTGGCCGCGCCTGGATGAGGATGTGGTAGGACGCGACGAGCAAGCCGAGGATCGATAGGGGCAGGACGAAGAACGCGAGGTCCTTGACGCGCCGCCACATGCCCATGCCGATCACGAGGGGCAGCGCGTACATGAGGATGCGTTGGTACCAGCACAGCTCGCAAGGGAAGTACCCGAACCCCCGCCAACCGATGGGGCCGATGCCGCTCAAGCTCAAGCTCCCCAGTGTCGCCACGACGCTCACGAGGAGCGCGGCGGCCCAGAAGTAACGGACCTTGATCACGGCACGCCCCCGAGAGCCGCGTCGAGCGCCGCGCGGACGGCCTTGTCGTCCAGCGCGTTGATGACGTGCCCGCTGATCACGAACGATGGCGTGCCCGACACCCCATGGTCCCTGCCTGCCCTGACGTCACCTAGTGGCAATGACCGGTCGTCCTTCACGAGAACGTCGCGGAGCGCTGACGCATTGATCGTGGGATCCTTGGCTGAGTAGCTGACGAGGTTATCGACGCTTGCCCATCCGGATCTCTCTGCGCCTTGGATCCCGAAGAGTCCCTGGTTCCAATGGCTCCAGGATGCTGGGGCCGTTCGCCAGACGAAGTCCGACGCGACGGCCGCGTGCCAGGAGTCCTCGCCGATGAACGCGAAGTCCTTCCAAACGATGAGGACCTTCCCCGGCGTGACGTAATCGCGCTCGAGGCGAGCGAGGGCCCCCCCAGTCTCGAAGTTGCGGCAGTAGGGGCACTGGTAGTCAGCGAAGAGGAACGCGGTCACTGGTGCAGACGTGTTCCCGATGGTCGGGTCGTCCGCGATCGAGAGCGGTTCGACTGGCTGGGGACGCGCGAGGAACACGACGCCTGCTATCAGGACGACCGCGATCGCAACGCCAAGCGCGACCCATCGAGTGGTCCGCTTGCGATCCACCTCCTTCTGTGTCGAGCGACGTCCTACGCGAGCCATGCACGCACCAGGCAGATTGTCAACAACATGAATCAAGCTCCGAACATATCCGCGAGTCCAGTCATCGGGTCACACGTAGAGGGAGTACACTAAGATGGCGAACGCCACGAGCGTGATGACGGCCTCGACGAGGCGCGACTGCTCGATCGTCCAGCGCAGGCCCTGAAAGAGGATGCCCTCCGAGATCGCGCCCAGCGTCAACAGCGCCATGGCGACCGTCAGGAGGAAGATGGGCCTCTTGCGGCTAGCGCGGTAGCTCTTGGCCGCGAGATAGACGATGACGATGCCAAGCACGACCGTGAGCGACTTCAGGATGCTGATCACGAAGATCTCTGTCATGGTCGTCATGGTCGTCCTGCCTGGAACCGAAGTGAATCCCAGATGTCCGCGAGGCGTGCTTCGACAGCCTCGTTGGGCTCCCAAGCGACCCTCTCGCCCGAGCCGTCCATCTCGATCCGGGCGCTCCGGATGCGGGAGCGGTAGAGCGCGTATTTCTTTCCGTCGGAGGTGAGGGCGATGCGCTCGACTACGAGGAGGCCCTCATCGACGAGCCGATGGACTTGCCGATAGGTCGTTGGCAATGGGAGTCCCGCCTCCTGGCTGATGTCCCGCACGGCCTTCGCTTTCTTCACGCACGCAACGAGGATGCGACGGACGTAGGTATCGACCAACGCCTCCGCGACGGCTTCGGGGCGCAATGGCCCCGGCTTGACCGTGTCGAAGATTCGCACCCCCGAGAATAAGCAGGGGATAAAGGCGCGCTTGATAAGTCCTCCGACATTACTCTGGTCAGATGACCAGCTTTCCCCCAGGGAACAGTGATTCCCCAACCTGAGAATCATTGGGCAGAATCGGCCTAACCACCTTTCCCGGGTCGGGGGCTGTGGAACCGTGTCCCGGATCCGCAGCGTGGAGACGGAATGACGACGCGCGAGCGCGCCGAGATCCCATTCGAGGAGCCCCGTCAGATCCGTCGCATCCTGGCTTGCCACGACGGGGACCACGCCTCGCGGTACGTCGTGCCGTGGGCAAGGGCTCTCGCCAGAGCCACGCAAGCGGAGGTCATCCTTGTCCGGATCCTCACGTCGTCAGAGGAACGCGTCGAGGCCACACGCGGCCTCCAGAAGTGGGCGGCTTCCCTCGAACGCGACGGCGTGCGGGCCCGCGCCTCGGTCGCCATCGGCGCTGCGGCCCCAGAGATCGTGCGTCTCGTGGAGCAGGAGGACGCGGACATCGTTGTTCTGGGCTCGCACGGCCGAGGGCCGTTCGGGCGCGTGCTGTTGGGCAGTGTCGCCGACTCCGTGAAGGACCGAGTCGCTTCGAACGTCCTCGTGGCACGCTCGCCCGCGACTCCTCGCCTCGTCCTCCTTGCGACCGACGACTCTCCCGAGTGTCTCAGGGCCTTGGCCTTGGGCCAACGACTTGCTCACGCGTGGAACGCCAAGATCGTCAACATCCACGCGGAGCCCCCGAGCTCCGCCGCTCGTGGCATCGTGGCCGAAGCACGCGGGTGCGGTGCGGGCCTCGTCGTCGTTGGCTCCCGCGGAGTGGGCGCGCTTTCGAGCATCGCGTTGGGCAGCGTGAGCACGCGCGTGGCACGCGACGCCCCGTGCTCCGTCCTCGTCGTGAAAGAGTGACCAAGCGAGCAGGGGTCGCCGGAAAAGGCGATGCCCTCAAACCACCGGAATGCGGATGAGGGTCGGATGGTCAGCGTCACCGTCACGATCGTGCAGGCAAGCATCCAGTTCGCTTCGGCTCTCCTTTACTTGTGGGTCGCGCGCATCATCCTGATGCGGCATCTTGAGGGGGACACGAAGAAGGCGAACACGCTGTTCGGGGTGTGGTGGCTTGCCCTGGGGATCGTCTTCCTCTTCGCTCCCCTGTTTAGCGTCCTGCCCCAGATCGTCGGCTACCGCAACCTCGCCTTCTCCGTGTCGCTCCTTAATGCGCTCCTCGTCCTCATCGTGGTTGCCGCCTGGGGGCTCGTGTACTACCTCGTGTACCTCTACTCCGGGAACCCCCGCTGGTTCTGGCCTCTGACCGCGTTCTACGTCCTGCTCGCATTCGGGCTCCTTTACCTAGTCGCGTGGCTCAACCCCAACGGCTTCAAGGAATCCGGAGCGCTTTCCTTCGAACGCGAACAACTCACAGGTGCGCCCCAGATCGGCATTGGTCTCCTGTTCAGCTTGCCCGTCGTCATCGCCGCGCTCGCGTACGGCAGCCTCTTCTTCCAAGTGGAGGGGGCCGCGGCGAAGTACAGGATCGGCCTCGTCTCGGGCGGATTCATCTTGCAGTTCGGGTGGTCCACGCTTTCGAGCCTGCTCCAACTCTCACAACGCTATCCGGAAGCAGATTGGTTGCCGCTCGTCTCGAACGTTCTTGGCGTAGTCGCGGCGTTGTGCGTCCTGATAGCGTTCCGTCCTCCCCGCGCTTTGCGTCAGCGCTTCGGGCTTCCTGAACCGGGGGGCACGTGAGTGGGATGGGTCTCACGGCTCGTCCACACGACGCGGACCGCTGAGGATAGCACCAAGCAGGCCGAGTTCGAGAGGCGCATCAAGGAACTCATTTGACGGCTGTGTGAGTACCCCACTGTTGCACGCCGTGGATTGTGTTGAATAGAATAAGCACAAAAGCCTGTTATGGTGAATCGTAGTTGGGCGACCCATGGCACATGGGGTGCCGAAGGGCCACCCAAGTCGCACACGTTCGGCCGATGCACCTGCGGGAGAGCGACTGCCGCCCAGTTCCGTTCCGAACCGAACCAGTGCGGCCAAGCCGCCTCTGCGCGCGAGCGCGCCACCGTCCACTTCCTTCGACGACGCGGAAGCATTCTCGGCACTTGCAAGCGGCGTCCGCCTCGACATCCTGAAATCACTCTCGGGCCGCTCGAAGACGATCCCCGAGCTCTCGCGCGAACTCGACTTGCACCGACTCACGCTGCGGCATCACCTCGCCTTGCTGCTTCGTGAGGGGCTTGTCGAGCAGGTCTCGCCACGGCACGAAGGAAAAGCTGGGCGCCCCCCCGTCGCGTACAAGATCTCGCCCCGCACGCACATGGCCGGCTATCCTCCAAGGCACTTCGAGATCGTCGCAGAAGCCGCCCTCACGTCGCTGACTGACGCGCTTGGCGAGAGCGCCGCGCGCGAGCAGCTCCGCCGCAGAGGGAAAGTGATGGGCAAGGCGATGATCGACGGCGTCGCGGCCCAGCAGCAGCTCACCGAGTGGACGCCCGCCAAGTTCGAGGAACTCGTGCTCGGCGGGCTCTTCCAAGGCTTCGGGATCCCCAACGAGGTCCTCTCCTCATCCACTGACCAGATCCACTACCGCTCTTTTGGTTGTCCATTCCTCGAGATCGCCGAGAAGATGCCCACGTCCGTGTGCGACGGGCTGGACGAGGGCTTCCATGATGGCGTTGACGAAGCACTGGGCGGCGTCCACACGACGCGCCTCGCGTGCATGGGCCACGGGGAAGCGTACTGCGAGTACGCGATGGATTGGGCGAAGGGGAAGGCCACCAAGAAGGCGGCGAAGGAACACGGAGCGCCAAAGACCTCCGACGGAGCGTAAAGAGATGGAAGAACGGCACGACGAGAACGCACCGACTCAGCCCCAAGAGGGGCCGTTTGACCCCAAGCGCAGGCAATTCATCAAGGGCATCGGCATCGCCGCCGTCGCTGGTGGCGTCACGCTTGCCGCCGGCAAGCTCGTGACCGGCGCCGTCGCGCGCGCCGCATCGCAAAGCGCCGACGAGAAGAGCCGCTCACGCCTCCACTTCACCATGGTCATCGACCTGGCCAAGTGCGATGGCTGCAAGAAGTGCACGAAAGCCTGCCAAAAGGAGCACTTCGTGCCCAAGGGACAAGAATGGATCAAGGTTTACAAGATCGACGACGGCTTCAGCGGGGAGTACTACCTACCGCGCCCCTGCATGATGTGCGCGAACCCCCCGTGCCGCAACGTCTGTCCCACCGGAGCGACCTTCGTGAACTCCGACGGGCTCACCCTCATCGATCACGACAAGTGCATCGGCTGCCGCTACTGCCTCGCAGCGTGCCCGTACAGCGCGCGCTCGTTCAATTGGAAGGAGCCCGACCACACGCCCGAGGAGCTGGCGCACACGTACAGCCCCGAGATGCCAGTCCCGCACCGCCGAGGTGTCGCAGAGAAGTGCATGTTCTGCGTGCACCGCCGCGCCGAGGGCAAGCTACCAGCGTGCGTCGAAGCCTGCCCGATGGGCGCGATCTACTTCGGTGACGCCGCGGAGAACGCGGTGACGAACAGCGATGGAGAGACGTTGCCCCTACGCGAGACTCTCTCCGAAGATGCAGCGTTCCGGCTGCGCGAGCACCTCGGCACGGGACCAAGCGTGTTCTACCTCCCACAGAAGGGCCGCACGTACACGACTGGCAAGTGGGACGAAGCGACCGCTGAGCAACAGAAGGAGGGGAGCGCATGAGCGCCGAAGAACTCGATCCCAAGACGGAGCGTCTCCTCAAGCCGCTCTTGAGCACGGGGTGGAGATTCTACACGATCCTCGCCGCGCTTGGCGCCGTGTTCGTGATAGCGAACATCGCTTGGTTCACGCAGTTGCGCGACGGGCTCGCGGTCACTGGCCTAAGCGACCGGGTATCGTGGGGCCTCTACATCTCGGTCTTCATCTACTTCATCGGCATCTCGTATGGTGGCACGTGCGTCTCCGCGATCCTCCGGCTGACCAACACCGAATGGCGCCGACCCATCACGCGCGTCGCTGAAGCCTCGACCGTCGCGGCGCTCCTCGTCGCGGCGATCATGCCACTCTTCGACTTGGGCCACCCCGAGAAGTTCCTGTACATCGCCCGCTACGGCCGCCTTGAGTCGCCCCTCGTGTGGGACTTCATCTCGATTGGCACGTACCTGATGAGCAGCCTGCTCTTCTTCTACAT
>JBAZZN010000162.1:0-6609 GCA_041658815.1 Thermoplasmatota archaeon | reverse complement strand
AACGCTCGTCGACTTCCGCCGCGACTTCATCAACCGCCGGGTTGTCACCGATGACCGACAACATCGCGTTCGCGTCAATTGCCGCGACGACCGATTGATTTTTATCTTCGGCTTCGTAAACGACGACGTTGCGATCCGCCTGGTCTCAAATGCTGTTAATCTACGCTCGACGCATAGTCATTTCCGCTAGGTGGTGCCGGAGGCGGAACCCCGTGGGTGAACGATGTGCAGACAACGCTCGTCCCCGCGGGAGGCGCGACGATCGTCGAGTTCAAGGTGGAACTCCCCGGAACGTATCCTCGTCGACCACTGGCTCATGCGCGCGATCGACAAGGGAGCGGCCGGGCACTTGGTCGTCGCAGGCGCCGAGGACCCCAGCGTCTTCCACGGGAGCACGAGCGAGCTTGACGGGCACGGCTGAAATGCGTCGATCGTGGGACGAGCGTACGCTCCAAGATCACGTCAGTGCGTCGGGGGGATCGTGTCCCGCGTCCGTCCTTGGCCCAAGGCGATTGCACCGCCGATGATCGCAAGCGCCGCGCCGATGAGCCATCCACCCATGGCGAGAAGGCTCAGCACGCCGCCTACGATCGCGAGCGTGCCCGCGGTCGCGCGATCGTTCGGGTCTTGGGTCAAAGGGTTGGACCTGACCTTTTCACCTGATCACTACATACTCAGAGTCATGCGAGAGGAGCAGTTCGACCTGGTCGTGATCGGCTCGGGCTCTGGGCTCGACGTCGCCATCGGGCTCGTCGAAGCGGGTTGGCGCGTGGCGGTCGTCGAGAAGGGTGAACCTGGAGGCACATGCCTGAACCGTGGCTGCATCCCGAGCAAGATGCTCATCCACAGCGCCGATCTCGCGCGCGCGATCCGCGGGGCGCAGACGTTCGGCCTGCATGCCCGTATCGAGCGCATCGACTACGCCGCGCTCATGCGGCGCGTCCGCGAGCACGTGGACGGCGACAGCAACGGGATGCGGGAGGGTCTTCGGGAAAGCGGGAACGCGCGGTACTTCGAGGGCGAGGGGGGGTTCGTGGGCCCGAAGCGGCTCGCCGTCGGCGATGTGATCCTGACGGCCGACAAGTTCCTCCTCGCAACGGGCGCGCGACCAAAGATCCCAGACATCCCAGGTCTGAAGGAAGCGGGGTTCTGGACAAGCACGGATGCGCTGCGCGAGCCCGAGCTTCCCGAGTCGATCGTCATCATTGGTGGCGGCTTCATTGCGGCGGAGCTTGGACACTTCTTCGGTGCGCTTGGAACGCGCGTAACGATCGTGCAGAAGCATGACGTTCTCTTGCCGCGCGAGGATCGCGAGGTGAGCGAAGCGTTCACTGCCGCGTTCTCGCGTTCGCACGACGTGCGACTCGAGAGCAAGGTCACGCGGGTAGAGAAGCTCGCGCGAGGGAAGCGCGTGACCATCCGCGGCAAGGCCGGGAGGGAGAGCGTTGTCGAGTGTTCGCACGTGCTCGTCGCCGCAGGCGTCACGCCCAACTCGGACGCGCTCGATCTGCCCAAGAGCGGCGTCGCCGTGGACAAGCGCGGCTACATCGTGGTCGACCAGTTCCTTGAGACGAACGTTCCTGGGATCTATGCGCTCGGCGACGTGGTCGGCCGGTTCCTGCTCAAACACAACGCGAACCATGAAGGCCAGTACGTCTACAACAACCTCCTCAATCCCAACGACAAGATCCCCGCCGACTACGGCGTCATGCCTCGCGCGGTTTTCTCGGACCCGCAGGTCGCCGCCGTTGGCGCCGCGGAGCAGCAGCTTCGCGAGTCGGGCGTGGAGTATCTCGTCGGCCGGTACTCTTACGAGCATACGGGGATGGGCTCCGCGCTCGCGGAGAAGGACGGCTTCGTGAAGATCCTCGCCGACGCCGAGTCCGGCCGGATCCTTGGCTGCCACATCCTCGGTCCGGACGCGTCGACGCTCATTCATGAGGTGCTCGTCGTGATGACGCTTGGCGCGCCAGTGGAGGTCCTCGCGCGGACGGTCCACATCCACCCTGCATTGTCCGAGGTCGTCCAACGCGCCGCGGGAGCCCTCAAAAAGCCGGAGTGAGCGCGATCCGTTGAGCGCGAGCCGGAGCGCGGCGCGGACCTCCAGTTCGCCCCAACCCCAACCTTCGCCTCGATGAGACGAGAAACGCTTGCTTGGCCGGTCGCACGCAAAACCAAGCCAAAGGCTTGAACACGCTGGCCAGGCGGTATGCCCTCATGGTCAAAGCCAACATGGGACGGACCGACGTCATCATCCGCCGTTTTGTCGCGCTCGGGACGTTCCTCGGAGCGCTCGTCGCCTGGTTCGTCTATGGGCATCTCGTGTGGACGGCGGTGTTGGGATTCTTTACCTTGGTCTTGGTGGTCACGACCACTCTCCGCTTCTGTCCCACCTACGCGCCGTTCGGATTCCGCACGAACCGCGGCGAGCGGAACGAAGGGACGCCCCGCGAGCCGCCGTCCTCCCGCACGTGACCCATCACTTCGCAAAGACGCCCTTCATGACGTTGAGGCCGGCTTCCATGTGCGTGCATCACTGCTTCAGCCTTCACGCCGTCGCCGCAGTAGGTGGGGCTTTTCTGCTCCCATTGCATCCCCGCCGCGTTCCTAAGTACGTTCGGCTTTTTCACCGTCGCCGCCGGACCCCGACTTTTTGGCATGAGCATCCACTACTCCTGGCCACCGGCTGCGCTCATCGGCGCCTTCGCCTGGCTCGTCTGGCGAAGGCGCGACGAGGCTGTCTGGCTAGCGCGATGACCCGGTCAAGGACCTTAGTCCGCCGGCGAAGTCGCAGAGATCGGCGACGCTGCGCCGGATGGTAAGGAAGTCGCAGCGTGTACCCGCCCCGAATGGTTCTCACGACCACGTAACCACAAGTGCATATGTTCGTGATCGCGATCGCAGAAGCATGGCGAAGCAACCCTACGACCCCCGGCTGTCGGGGGACCGATGTTCAACCGTTTCGCACAACCCCGACAGCCACCCGCGGGCACTCGAACTTGCTCCCGTCGTCCGATGGTTCAGGAGCATCCTCGGAGCGCGCGAGCACGAAGCCGCCCCCCTAGACGCGACTGAGCGCCAGCGCTTCGCTCACCGCAAACGAGCCGCCGAGCGCGAGATCCGACAACTTGAGAAGACCCTCAAGCGCGTCGGTTGCAGCACGTGCGTCCAGCAGTCGCCTTCGCGCGAAGCCATCAACATGGAACGTGCGGCCTCGGCCCTGCGCGCCGAGATCGCCTCCATCGAGAAGCGGCTCGCCGCGGATTGAAGGCGCCGGGGATGGGGCCGAAGCCGGTGCGATGGTCCATGGCAAGCGATGTGCGCGAACACCCGGACGCGCCCGCGTCGAGGATGGAGTCCGCAAGCGAAGCGCCCGGACGATCCGTGCTTACGCTTTCGAACGGCCGCGCGGAGCCCTGCCGCGGCATTTATCGCAGTACCCGAACACCTCAAGTTTCTGCCCCACGACCTCGTAGGGAGTCAAGGCTCTTACTTCCTCCAGGAAGCCCGCGACGTTGGGGCTTTCCAGATCGATGATCGCCTTGCACCGGAGGCATACGAAGTTCGCGTGCGGCTCCGTGTTCGTGTCGTAGCGAGTGATGCCGTCCGCGAGCGTAAGCACATCCACGATCCCCACTTCGGTGAACGCGGTGAGCGTGCTATACACGGTACTGAGGCTGATAGTGGGGTGCTTGCGCTTCAGGCGCGTGTGGACTTCCTCTGAGCTTGGGTGCCCGTGCGCGCTCATGAGGGCGTCGAGGACCGCGAGCCGCTGTGCGGTCACTTTCAACCCGCGTGCACGCAGGAGACCCACGCGGGCGTTCACCGCGCTGTTGTGTGGAGGCATGTGAGCGAAGGAATGTAGTCTCTTCCGGGTTCTTCAGGGTTTAGCGGGCGCTTCAGGTCGCTTTCGCCTCGTGGACGTGCGCGAGGCCGAAGCGGTCGAGATCCATCACCTTGTTCCAGGCCGCAACGAAGTCGCGCACGAACTTCTCCTTCGCGTCCGCGCTGGCATAGACCTCGGCGAGCGCCCGGAGTTCAGAGTTCGAGCCGAAGATCAGGTCGACCCGCGTGGCGGTCCACTTGGCTTTGCCGGTCTTGCGGGAGCGCCCCTCAAACACATCCTTGGCATCCGACACCGCCTTCCACTCCGTGCCCATGTCGAGCAGGTTCACGAAGAAGTCGTTCGTCAGCGATCCTGGTCGGTCGGTGAAGACGCCGTGTGGGCTGCCGCCGAAGCTCGCGCCCAGCACCCGCATGCCGCCAACGAGCACTGTCATCTCGGGCGCGGTCAGGGTCAGTAGCTGCGCCTTGTCAACGATCAAGTGTTCGGTTGGCACGCCGGGAGTTCCCTTGAGATAGTTGCGGAAGCCGTCGGCGACGGGTTCTATCGGGGCGAAGGACTCGATGTCGGTCTGCTCACGCGAGGCGTCCATGCGGCCAGGGGTGAAGGGCACAATCACAGGGAAGCCAGCCTCCTTCGCGGCCTGCTCGATGCCGGCGCAGCCGGCCAGCACGATCACGTCGGCGAGCGAGACCTGCTTGCCCGCGTTCGCCCACGCGTTGAAATCCTTCCGGATGCTATCGAACGTTTCCAGCACCTTCGCCAACTGCGCCGGCTGGTTGGCCTCCCAGTCCTTCTGTGGCGCGAGCCGAATGCGTGCGCCGTTGGCGCCGCCTCGCTTGTCGGAGCCACGGAAGGTCGATGCCGAGGACCAGGCGGTGTAGACCAGTTCGGATACCAAAAGGCCTGAGGAGAGCACCGTGGCCTTGAGCGTGGCGATGTCCTCATCGTCGATCAACTTGTGATCGACCGCAGGGATCGGGTCCTGCCAGACCAGTTCCTCATCCGGGATCTCCGGGCCGAGGTAGCGGGCGCGCGGGCCCATGTCGCGGTGGGTGAGCTTGAACCAAGCACGGGCGAAGGCATCCGCGAACTCGTCCGGGTGCTCGTAGAAGCGCCGCGAGATCTTCTCGTAGGCCGGATCGGATCGCAGCGACAGGTCGGTGGTCAGCATCGTCGGCAGATGCTTCTTGCCGGGGACGTGTGCGTCAGGAATGATCTCGGAGGCGCCCTTGGCAACCCAGTGATACGCGCCGGCTGGGCCCTTCGTCAGCTCCCATTCGTGACCGAACAGGTTCTCGAAGAAGCTGTTGCTCCACTGGGTCGGCGTGGTGGACCAAGTGACCTCCGGCCCGCCGGTGATGGTGTCGCCGCCCTTGCCGCTGCCAAAGCTGCTGATCCAGCCCAGTCCCTGCGCCTCGATGGACGCAGCCTCGGGTTCGGGACCCACGTGGGACGCTGGGCCTGCTCCGTGGGACTTGCCGAAGGTGTGGCCGCCGGCGATGAGCGCGACGGTTTCCTCATCGTTCATGCCCATGCGCGCGAAGGTGGTGCGGATGTCGCGCGCAGCGGCGACGGGGTCCGGGTTGCCGTTGGGGCCTTCGGGGTTGACGTAGATGAGACCCATCTGCACGGCGGCGAGGGGACTTTCCAACTCACGGTCACCGGAGTAGCGCTTGTCATCAAGCCACTTGCCCTCCGGGCCCCAGTAGACCGACTCGTCCGGCTCCCACACGTCCTTGCGTCCTCCGCCGAAGCCGAAGGTCTTGAAGCCCATGGATTCCAGGGCGACGTTGCCGGCTAGGATCATCAGGTCGCCCCAGGAGAGCTTGCGGCCATACTTCTGCTTGATCGGCCACAAGAGCCGGCGCGCCTTGTCGAGGTTGGCGTTGTCGGGCCAGCTGTTGATCGGCGCGTAGCGCTGCTGGCCTATGCAGGCGCCGCCGCGGCCGTCGCTCACGCGGTAGGTCCCGGCGCTGTGCCAGGCCATGCGAATGAAGAGCGGTCCGTAGTGGCCGAAGTCCGCCGGCCACCAGTCCTGCGAGTCTGTCATCATCGCTCGTAGGTCCTTCTTCACGGCAGCAAGGTCGAGGCTCGTGAATTCCTTCGTATAGTCGAAGTCCGCGCCCATTGGGTCGGACAGGGGTGAGTCTTGTCGCAGGATGGATACGTTCAGGCGATCGGGCCACCAGTCGCGGTTGGTCTTGACCTCGGCGCCCGCGGCGGTGCGGTGAAAGGGGCACTTCGATTCGGTTGACATTCGTTACTCCTCTGATCGGTCACGCAGAGCGCGCATCGCAGGCCCACAGGGCAGCCCGGAGTCGCTCAATACGAACGAGATAGAAATGATTCCTAATAAGTCTTGGCCGGAACTGTTTTCTTCCAGAAATCATTAGTATCTGGTATGGCTTCTTGCCCCAAGTGCGCCACTGAGTTTAGCGCGAAGGAGGTTCGGATCGAGGCCGCGGCCGTCGACGGTATGACGACGATGCGGCTCTTCTGCTGTCCGTCATGTGGCACCGTGCTTGGCGGAGCGTAATGCCCCGCTGAAGTGATGTCAAGCGCCGCCCACTCGACCCACGCGGCAGCGCCCCGCCTGCTCGCGCACCGAGAAGGCGATGTCATACTCGCCTTCGGAACTGTTCGGTTGCTGAGGAACTCCCAGAGACCGTGTCTGCGCCGCCGATTCCTGGCCCGTCGCGTTTCTTGTCTTACCTACGCGCCGTTCGGGCACCGCGGCGAGCGGAACGAAGGGACGCCCCGCG
>JBAZZN010000161.1:0-6685 GCA_041658815.1 Thermoplasmatota archaeon | reverse complement strand
GCGGGCTCGACCTTCGCTCGTTCTTGGGCTGGAGAGCCACCTACACGAGGTAGCGAACCGGGTTCGCGTCGGGCGGACACAATACACGCTCACCGACTTTCAGGTGGGACTCGTGCGCGATCTGGCCGCCGCGCAAACTCTGAGCATTTCGGCGCCGACGTCTGCTGGAAAGTCCTTCGTTCTTAGGATCGACTTGGCCAAAAAGCTCCTCGCAGCGCCCCGGTTCGGCGTCTACATCGTTCCGACGCGAGCTCTCATTCATGAAATCCAGCGAAAGCTGGCGGATCTCCTTGCGTCCTGCGGATTGGGAGACGTTCCAGTACTCAGCACCACGATCCCTCGTACACCGACCGAGGCCCCGAAGGGCTGTATCTATGTGCTTACTCAGGAGCGCCTTCTTGCGCTCCTTGACGCACCAGAGCTTTGGCTGACCACGCTCATCGTGGACGAAGCTCAAGAGTTAGGGAAAGGATCCCGTGGCATTGTCCTAGAAACAGCAGTTGAGGACACGCTTCGGCGGTTCCCCAACCTCGACCTCTACTTCGCGGCGCCGCTTCTCACGAATCCGGAATACTTCCCGACATACTTCCGACGCCCAGAAGGAGACACGGCGCGCAAGGGTCTGGAACCCCCCATTTCGCAGAACGTGATACTCGTTGACCAGGCACGCATCGGAAAGAAGAACGTCTCGTTCCGACTCCAAGGAATCGGGGAGAATTACGATCTTGGCGACCGTGAGGTGATTGGGTGGGATACAAAATCCAAGCCGGCCAAGAGGGCCGCTCTTGCCGCGGCCGTGGCCGGAAAAGAAATGGCGGCGACGATCATCTTCAGCGACTCGCCCAAAGTGACAGTCGAAAACGCGAACGCCCTCAAGTCTCGTCTTCCTCGAGTCGAGGATGCGGGAATCGAAGAGCTCGTTGACTTCCTGCTAAGTCACGTCCACGCAGAGTACCCACTCGCTTCTCTGATCCGGCATCGTGTCGCCTATCACCATGGCCGTATGCCGACCCTCGTACGGAATCGTGTAGAGGACCTCTTCAGAAGCGGTGCGATTCGCTTCCTTTGTTGCACGTCAACATTGCTATACGGAGTGAATCTCCCAGCCAAGCACATCGTGATCGATCAGCCTCACCTCAGTCGTGGTGAATTCCTCAACCTCGCGGGGCGCGCCGGTCGGCTCGACAGTGAGTTCCAGGGGAATGTTTGGTGTTTGAACGCGGGAAAATGGGATGAGCTGACGCTGGGCGGCGAAGAGACAACTGAAGTGCGATCTTCGTATGAAAGCACACTGCGCGATGGCGGGACCCTCGTCGTGAGAGCAATCGAGGGAGCGTTCACGCGAAAAGAAGCCGACGATGCAGCCCGAGCGACTACCGCGCTTGCGAAGATTGTCGTCGAAAACACTCGTGGTGGAACGCCGTTGATCGACACCCGCTGGTTGACGGATGCTAACCGCGCGCAACTCGCGATAACTCAACAGCGATGCGAACAGCTTCAGCTGTCGCTACCTAATGACATCTATCGACGTAATATTACATTTAATCCTGTCAAAATAGATGCCCTTCACGCGGCGCTGTTGCAGAAGGAACCGATCGAAGATTGGATCCCGAATATTCCTCGCGTGCATGGGCCCGGAACTGGTCGAACGGCGCAGGATGAGGAATTTTGGGCGCGGCTCCAACGCATTTATGGCCTCATCACCGAATCTCTCTATGGGCGTCCCGCGAGCCCAGCCCTGAATACACTTACGGCGCAATGGATGCGAAGCTACCCTCTGCGCATGATTCTAGACGGTCACGTTCGGCATCGTAGAAAGCGCCGCGTGGAAGAGCTTGAATCGCAGGCTGAGCCGGGCGCGCCTATTCCCCCAGAGGAACCCGCGCTTGTGGGAACCTGGCTTGAAGATATGTTCACAGTCATTGAGCAAGATCTCAGGTTTGAGCGCGTCCGCGGGTTCCGAGCCTACGCTGATGTCCTGCGTTTGGTGATGCATGAGACCGGACGGGAGTCGCTCATTGGTTCTATTGCACCCTGGGATCTCTATCTCGAATTTGGATCAGCAGATCGACTGGTCATCGACCTCAGCAGTCTAGGAATCTCCCGACTCACTGCGCTTGAATTGCGAGATGTCGACGCCTTGAGTCGGTACGCGAATGTCCATGACCTGCTCGCGCGACTGCGAGAGCTTGACCTCGTCGGGCTCGGACTTTCCCGCGAATGCGCAGCGGAAGTCGAGCGCGTCGTAGGGCGCCGCGACAACGCCTGACGCGCTGCTGGGCCACGAAACGCGAGCGAACCTTGAAACGGCCCCACGCTGGCTCGTGGGTCTCATGGCAAGCCCCTTCAGGAAGGTTCAGGCCAAGCGACCCCCGCCAGCCACACCTGAGGAACTGTTCGGACAAATGAAAAACCGCGACCCTGTCATCAAGGGTCTGTTATCTCAGCAAGCCGACGTACTTCGCGACTACGTCGAAGGATACGTTACCAAACCCAACGTCGGGGTCGAATTGCCGACTGGTGCGGGGAAGACGCTCATTGGTCTCCTCATCGCCGAATGGCGACGGGAAACGCGCAACGAGCGCGTCATGTATCTTTGCCCGACGCGTCAACTTGCAAATCAAGTCGGCGAAAAGGCCGAGTCGTATGGACTCGACCCGGTCGTTTTCCTGGGCAGCCGCAAGAGCATCACGCCCGGAGACATCGCGGCCTACCAAGGTGGCCAGAAAATCGCCATCGCGCCGTACTCGCGGATATTCAATGGCAACCCCGGGATCGAAGTTCCGAACTTCCTCGTACTCGACGACGCTCACGTTGCCGAGAACTACGTCGGCAACACGTGGTCGATGACCGTCGGCCGCAATGGCGATGATGCGGAAATCTACGAGGCAATCTTTGACGTGATTCGTGGATCTCTGCCAAAGGCATTCGTTGAGCGAATCGATCAAGAAGCAAAGACAAGGACGAAGAAGCCTCTTGAACTCGTCCAGGCCACCGATTGGCGCCGACTAACTTCGCAGGTGCGCGAGGCCGTAAACGCCAGAATTGAGGGTGGACAAGAAAACACGCAGTGGCGATGGGGCGCGATCCATAACAATCTCGAGGCTTGCAACGTCTTCGTCTCGCCTTGGGAAATTCTGATCCGACCTTTAACGCCACCTGCCTTGACCCACGCCTGGTTCGTGAGTGCCAACCAGCGGCTCTACATGTCTGCGACTCTGGGCCGTGCGGGTGACCTCGAGCGGATGTTCGGCGTCAAAGTGATCGACCGAATGAAGACTCCAATTTCACATGACAAGAGAGGGACAGGCCGCCGTTTCTTTCTCTTTCCAGAAATGACTCATGAGCCCGAGGTGTCGGAGCAATGGGCGTACGACCTTGCTGAGCAACAGAGTCGCTCCTTGATTCTGTGCAGGGATCATGAAACGGCAGGGGAGGCGAACGAGGCGATGGAAGCGCGAGGCGTGTCGACCTTTCATGCTGACGATGTGGAAGAATCACTCGATACGTTCGCTGCGAGCGACCACTCCGCGCTGGTTGTCGCCAGTCGCTTCGAGGGCCTCGACCTCGCCGGCGATATCAGCCGGCTAAATATCATCAACGGCTTGCCCGACGCACTGGGCCTCCAGGAGCGCTTCTTTCTCAATCGTTTGGGCATGAAAGAACTGATGCGCGATCGAATCGCAACGCGTTTCACACAGGCCGCCGGAAGGTGCACGCGCAGTGACACTGACTACTCTCTGGTGCTCCCGATCGGAGCCGGTGTCCTCGACGTGTGCTCAACAACCGAATTCCAGGCTCGTCTTCACCCCGAAATGTGTGCAGAGATTCGTTTCGGTTTGGCGCAGTCGCGGGAACAGGACTTGGAAACACTCGCCGCGATGGCAGCGGCGTTCTTTGAACAAGGCGAAGACTGGCGAGAAATTGAAGGCCAAATTCTTGAGCTTCGCACGGAAGCAGCGAACGTGCCATCCGATCCGAGCGCAAAGGTTCTCCTCAAGAACGCGTCACCCGAAGTCGAGTACTCATACGCACTGTGGGCGGGCGACCTTAACCGAGCCGCAGTACTGGCTCGTTCAATTACGGATGATGCCGGAACGTCTACACTCGGCTTGTACCGTGCGTGGTGGGCGTACCAAGCCGGCTCGTGTTACCACGCCTTATGGACGACCACGAGAAGCGACGACCAAATTGCTTTGGCGCGCAAGTTCTATGCCATCGCGCGCGGGGCGGCCGGGGTGGCAGGCTGGTACTCGAATCTTCCCTACTTTAATGACGCAGCGGACGAACCAGCGCCGTCGCCTGCGATGGGAGCAATGGTCGAGGGAGTTCAGCGCGCACTCGTGCGGCTTGGAGGCCGGGGGCCTCGATTCGAGCAGTATCTCAAGGAGACGATCAGCGCGATTGACTCCGATGATGCGGACACCTTTGAGCGCGGCCTGGGGCAGCTCGCAACGCTATTGGGCTTCGAGGGCGGAAAACCTCCCGGCGCAGGGGTCCCGGACAGCGTTTGGGAGATGGAAGGAGTCAAACCAATTGCATGGGAAGCCAAGAGCGAGGAAACCACCACGAAAGGCGTGAGCAAAAAGACATGCACCGAGGCCGAAGGCCACCGAAAGTGGTCGGCTACGAATCTCGGCGTCGCCGGGGCGGATGTTATCGTGATTATCGCGACGCCTCAGCAGACCCTCGACCCTGTTGCGAAGCCCTACACCGGTGGACTCTGGTACATGGACGCCGCGGAAGTTAGGACATTGGCGCGGGAGGCTACCAGCGTCGTTCGCGATCTTCGCAACAACTTGGCCGATTTCGAAACCGAAGGCGCTCGACAACGTATCCAACGCGAAATGACCGAGGCCAAGCTCGATCCGGAATCAATTCTCGCGCGGTTAACCAAAACCCCGCTTGAGAAGCTTCCAATAGCGGGGGATATTCGTTCTTAGCGTGGTGTGGCAAACGCGTGCGATAGCATTCCGCAGGGTTATGCAATCGCTGCCGCTGCCTCCCTGCGCGTAACAACATTTATGCAATCGCACGGATTTACTCGTGGCAAGGCCACCAAAACACTCGTGGCGTTCCGTTCGCCCGGGTTCGAATCCCGGCGGGCGCACTCGCAACTGAGGCTCAGGTTGCACCGCAGAGGCCGATTTTTGGCGTTTTGCGGTGCAGGGCTTGTTTCACGCTGACTTCTTGGGCTTCTTGAACGCGCGGCCGAGCCAGTTGCCGCCGTGAAGCGACTCGTGCAGCCGCGCGCTGTGCTCGTACGCGTTCTTCGTCATGTTCACGCTCTCGTGACCGTGCCAGGCGGCCACTCGGGCGTAGTCGAAGCCCCAATCGATGAGACGCGCGTTGACCGACCAGTGCCGCCCCAGGTACGGATAGAACCAGGGGAAGCGCGGCGTGACGGTCCGCACCACGAAGCGCTGCATCGCGTATTTGCTCGGGAACGCCTGCCCTTCCGGCGTTGGGAAGAGCGCGTCCGTTTCCGCGCCGAGCTTGTCGCGCCACCGGAGCCAGTTCTCGAGGCTGAGATGCTTCTGCGAGCAGCATAGCCACGAGGGCTCGATGAGGAGCCTTCGCCGGCGGCCGCTCTTCTTCGGCTCCGTGATCGTGATCACGTGCTTCTCCAGGTTGACGTCCGCGACCTTCATCGCGTGCGGCTCGCTGGGAAAGCGGATCCCGAACCCGAAGTCGAACGCGAGCAAGTACCGCAGCAATGCGTTCGCGTAGCTGCGCTTCGCGCTGGGGAACCAGTCCGCGTGCAGGAGCTCCGACACCATCTCTGGCGTCGGGATCTCGCGCTCGTCGTTCGCCGGCATCGTGGGCGCCGTGGGCCAGACTTCTCTCGGGATGGCGAGGAAGTCGCCCAGGACGCGGATCGCCTTGTGGTCGTTGATCAGGCTCGTGGCTGGGACCTCGTCCACGCTCTCGCGGTACGTCACGTACATGCAGAACGTGTTCACGATCTCTTCGCGCGTGCCATTCAGCTTGACGGGCATGGGCTCGAATTTGCCCATGAACGCGAGCTGACGAAGGCGCGTGCTGATCGTGCTCGGCTGGCGCCGCTTGTACTGGCGCAAGTACGTGATCAGGTCGTCCCACTGCCATGCGGGCGTCTCACTTTTTCGTAGGGACTGAAGGGTCGTTCGAAGTCTGGTCATCTTGTCGACTTGCCAGACTTGGGATGTCATGCTCTCGTAGTCCAGTAGGGTGCGTTGGGCACCTCCGGGCTCGACATGGGCGAGCGGGCGCTTGACGGTTCGCTCGTGGGTGAGGGATGGTAGGAGAACTGAGAGTGGTGGAGGGGTGAGGACGGTTAGGGCGAATGCCACGAGGAGAAGCGTGGCGGAGAGCATGGGCGCCGATGGGTGGGCCGATGGCGGGATATCCGTTGGGGTGGGTCGACGTGTCCAGGTGGTGCGCGGGAGAGCGCGGGGGAGAGGTCGGGAGGGGTTGTCTTGTTGTTGGGCCAGCGATTCCAGATATCGTTCCGCACACGGGGATAGGATGCACCAATCCTTCTAGTCGTCCTTACGTTCCGTAAGACGACTAAGGTTGGGCATCCAGACCCGTGGCGAGGGTAAGGAAAGATTGCCGACCAGGAAAGGTCAAGATGGGGATTCCCTGGTCGGCCGACCGACGAGACGGCGCCGGGGAAACCCCCGTCGGGTTTCCCCGGACCCCT
>JBAZZN010000160.1:0-6749 GCA_041658815.1 Thermoplasmatota archaeon | reverse complement strand
CGTTTGGAGACGTCGATGGTCGTCGTGGCCGCGTCCTCGCCGTTCTTGGGGTCGCGCGCCCGGACCTTCACTTGGTACTTTCCCGCGGCGTCGAACGTGACGCTGTTCGACGTACCGTTCTCGGCGAGGATGGACTCTTGTCCTGCCGCCGCGGCCTTGCCATCCGGTCCGTGCACGTGGCCGTGGCCGTCGTCCGCGATACCGCCGGATAGCACGGTGTACGTCCACAGGTAGTCGAGCGGGTCGCGGTCGCCGTCACTAGCGCGCACGTTGAGCGTGACGGTCTTACGGATCTCGGTCCACGAGGGGGATGCGCTCATGGACACGCTTGGCTTCTGGTTGTTGCCGTTCCCAAGCGTGACGGTGCGCGTCGCGATGGCTTGCTTGCCAGACGCGGGGTCGGTGGCGAGGAGCGTGATCGTCATCACGCCGTTCGTGAACCCGTACTTGTGCTCCGCGGTCCCGCCGTGGGCGCTTGCCCCATCTCCGAAGTCCCAAGTGATATCGTACTTGGAAAGCGCGCCCGCGTCCACGTGGAACGTCGTGTTCGCGTCCCCCTTGGCGGGCGAGACGCCGAAGGCTGGCTTGTCGAGCGTGGCTGCCGGCGTCAGTCCGAGCTTGCTGGTGCAACCGGCACCCACGAGGGCAAGGACGATGGCGACCGCGGCGAGGACACGCAGCAAGCACCCGCCGAGCCATTTGGCGCCCTCATCAGCCTTGTGGTCATCCCCTTGTGCGTGGTCGTGCGCTCAGATCAGCGCCTTCACTCCTGCGACCACGAGGACGCACCCCAAGAGCACTTGCAGCGAGCGTGCCGGCAGCTTGCGCGCACCCACGTAGGCTCCGATGAGCGCACCCACGAGCACAGCAGCGCCAAGCACGGCAAGCACGCGCCCGTCGAGCGGCGTGCTGGGCAGCTTCGCGGCGAGGCCCGCGAGCGAGTTGAGCACGATGAAGGCACTAGCGATGGCTCCCGCTTCTTGCATCGTGCACCATCCGATCATGAGCAGGATCGGCGAGAGGAAGATGCCGCCCCCGATGCCAGTCGCGCCGGCGGCAAAGCCCAGCACCGCGCCCAAGATGGGCGCGCCCACGTAGCGCCACGCAACGGTCTGCGGCACGTGGATGCTCGGCGGGCGAGCGAAGAAGAGGAACCGTGCGGCCGCGACCAGGAGCACCACGGCGAGCAGGATGCCAGCCGCGCGATCCGAGAAAGGATATCGTCCGCCCGCATAGGCGGCTGGGACGCTGGTGATGATGAAGGACAAGAGCAACTTGGGCCGAAGATGCCCTGCAAAGCGGAAGTGAAGGAACGCGATGCTCGCGGCGATGACGTTGAGCACCTGCACGGTCGTGGCGAGCGGCGCGACAGCGAAGCCCGCGAGCGTGAGGATCGCGAGGTACACCGTCGCGCCGCCATGCCCCACACTAGAGTAGAGCAATGCTCCAACGAGGATGAATGGCGCGATGGCCCACAGCGGCGCGACCAATGCGAAGCGAGAAGCCCCCAAGGCTTCAAGGCGAAGGGCGTCTTTGGTCGTTTGACCAAAGCAATGTTCTCGTTCGACGAAAGGACGCGCGCGCTTCTGGATGCCGTCACGCGCTTGGGCTCCGTGAGCGCGGCCGCCCGCTCGATGGGGCTGGACGCCTCCAACGCGCACCGGCACTTGCGGGCGGCGGAAGCGCGCGCGGGAACGCGGCTGGTCGAGCGCAGGCAAGGCAGCGCGCGCTCCCACATCACGCGCGCCGCGCGCTCCCGAATAGGTGCGGGCTCGCGTGGGCTCACGGGGCGCGCGCTCGCGTTCGACGCGGCCGAAGGGACGACGCCAGTCGTGATATCGCGACGCATGCTGCACGTCGCGGGTCGCTTGCCCGAGGGAGCCGTCACCCTCCACGTGAGGCCCGAGGACGTGACGCTGACGCGCACCGCGCCAGCAACCAGCGCCCGCAACGCGCTCCCTGGCCACGTCGTGACGCTCCACGAAGAGGAGCGCGAGGGCACGTGGCGCGTGGACATCGCGTGCGGCGGTCTGCGCGTGACCGCGCTCATCACGCGGGGAGCACTGCGCGAGCTGCGGCTGCGCCCCGGAAGCCGCGTGGTCGCCGTGGTGAAGGCGACGGCGCTCCACCCCATCGCCCGTGACCTACCTGTTGGCGCGTTCGAAGAAACCCAACGTTCGAAGAAGCCGCGCGTATGAACGAACGCACGCGCGATTGGCGAGGCGTCCGCTCGTAGGAACGGAATGAAGAGAAGAAGAGGCCTGTCGGCCTCACATTCGCGTCGCACCTGATGGCGCACCGCATGTGAAGACTGCGGTCTTCACATCATCTCGGACATGTCGGGCACTTGCGCCGCGTCCTTCTGGACCGGGCCTTCGGCCCTCGCGTCGCGTGCCAGACATGCCGGGCTGATATTCGTCGCTTCGCTCTTCACATCATCCCGGACATGTCTGGCATCCCGCCGCCCATGCCGCCGGGCATGCCGCCCGCGCCGCCGCCGGGGGGCGACTTGAGCTCCTTGGCTGCGATGACGTCATCGATGCGGAGGATCATGGTCGCGGCCTCGGTGGCCGAGCCGACTGCCTGCGTCTTGACGCGGAGGGGCTCGACGACGCCGTCCTTGATCATGTCCTCGACCTTGCCGGTGTACACGTTGAGGCCGTGCGTCTTGTGGCCTTGCTCGTGCGCTTGGCGCAGGTCAACGAGCGAGTTGATCGCGTCGAGGCCAGCGTTCTCGGCCAGCGTGCGGGGAATGATCTCCATCGCGTTCGCGAAGGCCTCGATGGCGAGCTGCGCGCGGCCGCCGACGGACGCTGCGTACTTGCGGAGCTGGAGGGCGAGTTCGATCTCAGGCGCGCCGCCGCCGGCGACGACCTTGCCGTCCTCGACGGCGACTGCGACCACGCGGAGGGCGTCCTCGAGGGCGCGCTCGACCTCGTCGATCACGTGCTCGGTGCTGCCGCGCAGCAGGATGCTGACCGCGCGGGGGTTCTTGCACTCGGTGACGAACGTCATCTCGTCCGTGCCGATCTTGCGCTCTTCGACGCTGCCAGCGACGCCGAGGTCGGTCGTGCGGAGGTCATCGAGGTTGCTGACGATGGTCGCGCCGGTGGCCTTCTCGAGCTTCTCCATGTCGGACTTCTTGACGCGGCGCACCGCGTAGATGCCGCTCTTGGCGAGGAAGTGCTGCGCGAGGTCGTCGATGCCCTTCTGGAGGAAGACGACGTTGCAGCCGCTCTTGACGACCTTATCGACCTTCGTGCGGAGCGTCTTCTCTTCCTCATCGAGGAAGGACTGGAAGCTGCCAGGCGAGGTGATCTTGATCTTGGCGTCGATCTCGGTCTTCTTGATCTCGAGGGCGACGTCGAGGAGCGCGATCTTCGCGTTCTTGACGGTCTTGGGCATGCCGGCGTGGACGCGTTCCTTGTCCACGATGATGCCTTGCAGGAGCTTCGTGTCCTCCACGCTGCCGCCCGCCTTCTTGACTACCTGGACGTTGTCCGTGTCGGCAGTGATCTTGTTGCCGTGCTTCTCCTCGACTGCCGTGATGGCGTCCACCGCGATCGCGGAGAGGTTCGTCTTCTGGTACTGCGCGCTCTTGCCCGTCATCGCGGTCGTCGCGATCTTGAGGAGGAGCTCGCGGTCCGTCGTGGAGACGGGGCGGCCGATGCTCTCGAGGATCTCGAGGGACTTCTTGTGCGCGAGGCGGTAGCCCTGGTTGATGAGCGTGGGGTGCACGTCATCGATGAGCTCCTCGGCGCGGCGGAGAAGCTCGCCAGCGAGGATGACGGCGGAGGTCGTTCCGTCGCCGCATTCCTGGTCCTGCGTCTTGGCGACCTCGACGATCATCTTGGCCGCTGGGTGCTCGATGTCGATCTCCTTGAGGATGGTCACGCCATCGTTCGTGATGACGACGTCGCCCATGGAGTCCACGAGCATCTTGTCCATGCCCTTGGGACCAAGGGTGGAGCGGACCGCGTCCGCGACGGCGCGGGCGGCCATGATGTTGTTCGACTGCGCGCCGCGGCCCTTCTCGCGGCGGGTGCCTTCCTTGAGGATGATGATCGGCTGTTGGTTGCCTTGGTTGCCCATCATAGGAATACCTCCCCGGACGGCCGGGGGACAGCCGCCCATATGGGGGCTTCTATAAGAAATCGACGCCTGACCGGGCGAGGCGCGAAGGAGCCCTGCTCGTTGGAGTCTTGGAGTCTTTGAGTCTTGACGTGTGTGGCTCAGGGGCCGCTCCAACTTCCTAGAGTATTTGTGCCGCCCCCTCGGCTTCTCTTAACATGGAAGAGCCCGTCGTCGGGGTCGTCTTCGGCAACGTCTCCACGACCGACTTCCGCTTCGCCGTTCGCGACTCGACCCTCAAGCGCCTGGACTACGTGCAAGTCGAGCACCCCACGGACGGCGCCCTCGTGGCCCACGTGCTGGAAGTGACGCGCGAGACCAACCTCAGCTTCGAGGACGCGACCCGCATGGGCTATCATGAGCCCCAAAGCACGCGCGACCACCTCGTGGGCAAAGCGCGCGTCATCGGCTTCCGTGACGCGCGCGGCTTGCTGCAAGCGCCACGCACGCCCGTCCCGGCAGGGGCAGAGGTCCGCAGAGTGGACAGCGCCCTGCTCGCGCACGTCTTTGGCCTGCGCGACACCGACGGCGCGTACCTCGGCACCGTCAAGGGGTACGACCTCCGCGTCATCCTCGACATCAACACTCTCGTGCAAAAGCACGTGAGCATCCTCGCCAAGACGGGCAGCGGCAAGTCGTACGCCGTGGGCGTCCTCATGGAAGAGCTCATCAAGAAAGGCGTGCCAGTCGTCGTGATCGACCCGCACGGCGAGCACCACTCGCTCGCGCAGCCCAACAACTCGCCCAACGACCAGGTCGCCCGCCGTCGGTTCGGCGTGACGCCTCGCAACTACGGCGAGCACATAGTCGAGTACAGCCCCGACACGCAAGCCAATCCGAACGCGGCCCCCTTCGCCCTCGAAAGCACGAACCTCGAAGCGCGCGACATCGCGGACCTCCTTGGGGGAAAGCTATCTAACTCCCAGATGGGCATCCTACACGCGGCCGTGCGCGACTTGCGTACGAAGGGCAAGGACTACGACCTCGTCGCGGTGCTTGACGCTGTCCGCGAATCCGCCAGCAACGCGAAGTGGACGCTCGTTTCGACCTTCGAATCGCTCGTGGGTCTCGGCATCTTCACTGGCAAGAGCACCGCCATCGAGAGCCTCGTTACGCCAAAGAAGGTCAGCATACTCAACCTCAAGGGCGTCTCGCCTGACGTGCAGCAGCTCGTCGTCGCAATCATGACCCGCCGCCTCTTCGAAGCGCGCAAGCTGGGCAAGGTCCCCCCATTCATGCTCGTGCTGGAGGAAGCGCACAACTTCGCGCCCGAACGCGGCATGGCCACAACCGTGAGCGGCGACGTCATGCGCACCATCGCTTCCGAAGGCCGCAAGTTCGGCATGGGGCTCATGGTCGTCTCACAACGCCCCGCCAAAGTGGACAAGAACGTGTTGTCCCAATGCAACACGCAGCTCATCCTCAAGGTCACCAACCCCAACGACCTCAAGGCGCTCGCAAGCAGCGTGGAAGGCCTCACGAGTGATAGCGAGGACGAGATCCAGCGCTTGCCCGTGGGCGTCGCGTTCGTGTCACACCCCCGCATCAGCATCCCCGTCCTCGTCGAGATCCGCCCCCGCGAAACGAGCCACGGCGGCGAGTCCGTGGACGTCATGGCCTCCGTCCGGGACGACGCGGCAGGCCACAAGGCCGGGCCCGAGGACGAAGAAGACGAGGAGGACGACGGCGACGAGGACGGATTCGCCACAAGCGCGAAGCCCAACGCCGTGACGCAGCGCGGGCGCGCACCCCCCAAGCAGATCCAGCGCCCCCCGCCCAACGCGCAAGCCGCACTCACGCCAGTCCGCGTCGCCCCCCCCGAAGCGCCCACGGCCCACGTGGCCGCCTCGGCACCAGCTTGCGGTGGGCGCCACGAGGCCGGCTGGCTCGAAGAGGTCGCGGACGAAGAACGGTTCCTCGCCGCAAGCGACCTCGAAGCGCTCACCCTCCCGCACCTGCGCACGCTGGAAGCCGAGCTATCACAGAAGACGCAAGCACTCAGCCGCGCGCGCGACGAGCTGGGCGCCGGCTCCGACGCCCTTCTCCGCAAGCTCGACGCACACCTCGTACGCATCCACGATCTCGCCGAAGAACACGAGCGCCGAGGCCGAAGCATCGCCTCACGCTTGCTGGGGCGAAAGAAATGAAGGAGATCACGGAAGCGAAGATCGAGAAGTACCTCGACATCACGACGCAGGCGCTGGCCAAACTCAAGGTCGCGCCGCCCCAACCAAGCCACCTCCGCGACGTCGCAGCGGACTTCCTCAAGATGGCGACGAGCTATCATTCTGACGCGAAGCACTTCGCACAGAAGGGTGACCTTGTGAACGCGTTCGCCTGCGTGAACTATGCGCACGGCTGGATCGACGCAGGCGCCCGACTCGGACTCTGGGATGTTGGTGGGGACGACGTGTTGTTCACGCTTTCGCGGTGATAACAGCAGAGTCGGTCGGCGGCGCCTGCGGAGATAGGACGTGACCAACAGGGCACGTCCGGATCGACGCAGGCGCCCGACTGGGACTCTGGGATGTTGGTGGGGACGACGTGTTGTTCACGCTTTCGCGGTGATGGCAGCAGAGTCGGTCGGCGGCGCCTGCGGAGATAGGACGTGACCATCA
>JBAZZN010000159.1:0-6763 GCA_041658815.1 Thermoplasmatota archaeon | reverse complement strand
GCGCGAACGAATACTAGCGGAGGCCGATGCCTTGGTTCGCAGGTCGCCGAAAGTTAGGTGCTCAAGCATCGCGCTTTGAAGGAAGGCGCGATCTGTTCAGAAAGCGCGTTTTGAGTCAAGGCCAGAGTTGGCCGTTCTCGATGGTGACGTTTGCTTCGGCCTCGCCGTCGTTCACGACCCAAACGTGCACGGTCCCAGTCCCGCCTTGGCGCACAGTGATGGCTGGCTCGACGAGCTCCACATAGGCGACGGTCGGCTCGCGGATGACAAGGCTCCCATTGCTCCTCGCCAAGACTTCTCCCGTGACGGCGTCCGTCATCGTCGCGGTCAGATCGTAGCTGCGCCGCGGAGTCAGCGCGTCGGTCGTCGCGTTCACGATGACGGTGTCCGTCTTCGCGGAGGTCGTGTCGATGTCGTGCCCAAGCGAGTCGCTCTCCACCCGCGGCGCGTTCGCGAGACCCCCATCGTCGATGACGACGGCCAGTCGGACCGTGTAGTGCGGTGCACCTGCATGATATCTGAGCATGAGGTGCGCAGTGTCCCCCGCGTCAACGCTCGTCGCTGACTGAAGGAAGAGGTCGCTTGAGTCCTGGGCCTGGGCCAACGGGATGACGGTGCAAAGGACCGCGAGCCAGACGAGCGGACGTGCCATGGACAATCCCTGCACTCCAGTCGAGACCATCTGTCTTCTGGTAGGACATTTGCACCCCATCCGAGCGCTCCGATGCGGCTCCAGCCCAACTCGGACCCAGAGTGGATAGAAGTCCCGCGCGCACGAGACGTCAGGGGGCTTGCCGCCCCCTGAAACCCCCGCTCGCGCGCGAACCTTTACGACCCCGCCGCGCCTCGCGCGGATTCGTGACCCGGCCACTCCTTGAGCCCAATCGCGTGGAGGCCGCTGCGAGGGCGCAGCGCGAGCTGGGGCTTTGTGACGCGTGCTTGGGTCGCCGCTTCGCCAAGATAGAGACTGGCCTCACGAACACGCAGCGCGGCGAGATCGTGCGCGACGAGGCTGCCGCTGCGCGCGTCGCCACCGCGGACTGCTTTGTGTGCCGCGGTCTGCTCGCGGAGCTTGACTCGTTCGCGGAGGCGGCCATTGACGCGCTTTCACCGTACGACCATCGTAACTTCCTCGTGGGCACGCGCGTGGACCCCACCGTGGAGGCGCGCGAGGCCGAAGTGAATGCGCTGCTTGGTACGGCAGAGTCGTGCGAGCGCATCCAGTCCGAACTCAACCGCGAGGTCGGCAAGCGCGTGAACGCTCGGACGGGAAAGAGCGTCGAGTTCAAGCAGCCCGACATCGCCGTCGTCGTGGACACGCGCTTCCTCGACGCGGAACTCCAGTTTGGTGGCCTCTTCGTCTTTGGCCGTTACAGGAAGCTCGCGCGCGACATACCGCAGACGAAGTGGCCTTGCAGGCGCTGTGGCGGCCGCGGCTGCGTGCAGTGCGGCAAGACCGGCAAGCAGTACCCAACAAGCGTGGAGGAACTCGTCGCGGCGCCCTTCCTCGCCGCGACTGGCGCCACGCAGGAGTCCTTCCACGGCGCTGGCCGCGAGGACATCGATGCCCGCACGCTGGGCACTGGCCGCCCATTCATCCTTGAATTGAAGGATCCCCGCGATCGCGCGCTGGACCTCGCGCGCTTCCCCACGCTCGTGCGTGAGCACAGCGGCGGGCGCGTGGAGGTGGATTCGCTCCGGTTCGCGCAGAAGGCCGAGGTCGCCTACATCAAGGAGCACCGCGGCTCGAAGGAGTACCGCGCCGCTGTCGCGTTCGACCGCTCGCTGTCGCTCGCGGAATTGACGACGGCTGTTGACGCGATCCGCGGCAAGACGCTGGAGCAGCGCACGCCCGAGCGCGTGCAGCACCGCCGCGCGGACCTCGTGCGCGAGAGGCGCGTGATCGACATCGTAATCGAGGCGCACGAGGGTGCGACGGCGACGCTCCGCATCAAGGGCGACGCGGGCCTCTACATCAAGGAACTCGTGTCGGGTGACGAGGGACGCACGCAGCCATCACTCGCGGGGCTGCTTGGCGTGGGCGCGAAAGTGACGGAACTCGACATCATCGCGGTCGAGTACGAGGCGCCCACGCCGACCTTGCCATCGCCTGCGGCGGGTCGCGACGACGCGACGACGCGATGACACAAGGGACCTCGGGTTTCTTCAGTCGCCCCATCGGCGCGACAGTCGAACCCGATGAAGGATCTGTTCTCTCAGGGGAACGCGAGGAGCCGAGGCTCTTCACCGGGCTCAAAGGCACCGCCGAGGGCCCCGGGTCACAACTCCTCCCTTGGGATCGAGGCACAGGTGCGCGCGTGTGAACCACGCCAAGAAGCAAAGAACCCAAGAAGCCAAGCCGGCTGTCAGATCGCCCGGCGTCTTGGCTTCTTGGAGTATTGGCTTCGTGGCGTGGATCAGGAGCCCTCACAAGCAGAACAAGCCGGGATCCCGCGAGTTGGACTCTCACGTTCCCTGGGAAGGTTTGCGCCCCGGGGCCACCGCCGAGCCAACGTATTTATGGCCCCTCCAGCTTCGCCCGCCTACGCCTGCTCCACGGAGCACGCTCCATCTGTAGCGATAAACAGGAGTTGACTCGAACATGGCCGTCCGATCCAAGGGTTTCCGCTCGAAGACCCGTCACAAGCTGTCCAAGCACCCGCGAGAGCGCGGCAACCCGCCGCCATCGCACGTCATGCGCGACTTCCCCCCGGGAACGAAGGTCGCCGTCACCCTCAATGCATCCGTCCAGCGCGGCATGCCCCACCCACGATTCCAGGGCCTCACCGGAAACGTCGTTGAGCGCCGTGGGGACGCGTTCGTGATCGAGTTGCTCTCCAAGAACAAGCTCAAGACCATCATCGCGCGCCCCGAGCACCTCCGCCTCATCACCGCAGCCCCGACGCAGGAGTGAAGACTCCATGCCCGCCGAGAAGGCAGCACAAGAAGAGGCCCTTGCGCCAGTGCGCATGGTCACGATCTCCGAGGTCAAGGCGATCATCGAGCGCGAGCAGCACTCGCGCGGCGCTGAGAACCTCACGTACGAGCAGAAGCTCGCGCTCGACCATGCTGACCACTTCGTGAAGCTCTCGCCCCAGAAGGCGGCCGAGCTCGCCAAGAAGCTGCAAGCGCTTGGTGGCCGCGTGAACGAGTACTACGCCTTCCGTATCACTGACCTGCTTCCCGTGCACGCTGATGATGTGCGTGCGATCTTTGCCCGTGACCGCTCCGGCCCAGACAACGACGAGATGGAGAAGATTCTTGCCGTTGTGAGGGACTATCTCTAATCAGGTGGGTTGCCGGCCATGGAGGAGCACGCGTTCATCCTCGATTACTTGCCAAAAGGCCGCCCGGACGACCCGCGGCACCGCGACCCCGTCGCGTACGGTGTGGGCGAGAAGAACTTCGTCCTGCTCGAGCTCGTGCCAAAGCAAGGCGTCACGCTGCTCGTGGGCGACCGTGTGGCCCTCCTGAAGGAGGACCCCGCGAGCCCTATCGACCACGTGCGTGGGCGCGTTCGCCTCGAAGAGATCACGCACGCCGCTCAATCCGAGCTTCCCTTCGTGCTGGAGCAGATGGTGAAGGCCCAAGAAGAGCGCTTCATCAAGTTCTTCAACGACGCTGGCCCCATCACCACGCGAATGCACATGCTGGAGCTCTTGCCGGGCCTGGGCAAGAAGCTCATGTGGGCCATCCTCGAGGAGAAGAAGAAGGGCGGCACGTTCAAGTCCTTCACTGAGATGGACACGCGCGTCAAGGCGCTCCACCAGCCCGAGAAGCTCGTCGTCAACCGCATCGTGAGCGAGATCACGAACCCCACCGAGAAGTACCACGTGTTCGTGCTGCCTCCCGCGCCCGAGTACGACGACCCAAGTCGCCGGGGGCCGCCGCGCGGGCCGCCGCCGCGGCGATGAGATGAGCCGCGCTCGCCCCAAGCTCGGCCAGCACTTCCTGCGGGACGCGCGCTACGCGGACCGGGCCGTCGAGGCAGCCAAGCTCGTCGCGGATGACGTTGTCCTAGAAGTCGGCCCCGGCACGGGCGTGCTCACGCGGCGCCTCATCGCGACTGGCGCGCGCGTCATCGCCGTCGAGTTGGACAAGGAACTTGCAGACGGGATCGCCCGTGACTTGCCACGCGTCGAGCTGATCCGCGGCGACGCGGTGCAAGTCGAGCTGCCGCGCTTCAGCGCGTGCGTCTCGAACTTGCCTTACCAGATCAGCAGCCCGTTCCTCTTTCGGCTCCTGGAACGCGAGTTCCGCGTCGCGGTCTTGCTCCTCCAGAAGGAATTCGCGGACCGCCTCGTCGCGAAGCCTGGCAGCGGCGACTACGGGCGCCTCACCGTGAACGCGTCGCGCCGCGCTGACATCAAGATCCTCACCAAAGTGCCGCCAGGTGCGTTCGACCCGCCCCCGCGCGTGGACAGCGCACTCGTCATGCTGACACCTCGCGCGCCTGGCTTCGATGTGCCGCCCAACTTCGATGCTGTCGTGGAGCGCGCCTTCGCGCAGCGCCGCAAGAAGCTGTCCAACACGCTTGGCAAGAAGGACATCCCTCACGCAAACCGCCGCCCCGAGGAGTTGACGCCGCAGGAGTTCGCCGATGTCGCGCGAAGTCTATCCGCCAAGTGAGGACACGGACCTCCTCCTCTCAGTGCTCGCGCGCGAGTCGCTCGCGGGCACGAGGGCGTGTGAAGTGGGCTCGGGCAGCGGCGTCGTCTCGCGCGCCATGCTCGATGCGGGCGCCATGGTCGTCGCGGTGGACATCAACCCCGAGGCCGCTGCCGCGACGCGCATGCTTGGCGTGCCGGTGCTGCGCGGCGACTTGCTATCCGCGTTGCGACGGGCTTCCTTCGACTTGATCGTGTTCAACGCGCCATACTTGCCCAGCAGCGACGAGGAACGGTTGCCAAGCGAGATCGATCACGCGTTCCACGGGGGCGACGAGGGCGTCGAAGTGAGCGAGCGCTTCGTGCGCGACTTGCCCCGCGTGCTTGCCCCGGGCGGCCGCGCATTCCTTGTGGTCAGCAGCCGCGCGAACCTTGATCGCCTCGCGCGAGCCGTCGCGGCGGCGGGGCTTCGTCACGAGAGCGTGGCGAGCGCGCGCTTCTTCTTCGAAGAGATCTTCGTGTGGCGACTCGCAGGGCGATAAGGCGAGACAAAGCCCTCAAATGACCCGCAGGCGCTGAACGGTCCGATGACCACCCAATCTCCCAAGAAGGAGGACGCGTACACGATGCGGGAGGCGCTCAAGGAAGCCTCCGACCTCTTGACTGCCCAGTTTGGCGAGGCGGACCAGGAAGCTGCCGTGACGCTCGCGGTCTTCCTGCACGGTGCGCACGCGAAGGAGCAGTTCATGAAGGCGCGCGCGAACGTGGACGAACGGGCGTTCATGTGAAGTTGGGGAATGGGTCTGGGGAAACTGGGTCAGGTTGATTGGCGGCAGGGCAACTTTCAAGTAATGAACACATGCATATAGTCATGCATGACGAAGACGCTTTCTCTGGCGGACGATGCATACGAGGCCCTCACTCGTGTGAAGCGGTCCGAAGAGAGCTTCTCGGATCTCGCACGCAGGCTCGCGCGTCTCGCGGCGCAGGAGCACGTCTTCCAGCGCTCGGATGAGCCTCCCGTGTGGACGGACACCGAAGCTGAAGCCCTGAAGCGCACGATGTATCGCGCGCGGGACGACTCGCGCAAGCCGCGGGTGCGCCGCAGGCCGAAAGCCGAGGACACAGACGCGCCGCGGCGTGTCGGGCGCTCCGCATGATCGTCCTGGACTCAGATGTCCTCATAGATATCATCGACCAGCGCGAGCCAGCGTTCAGCTTCGTGGCCAAGCTGCAGGCGAGCGGGCAGGTCATTGGGACGACATCGATCAACGCAGCCGAGGTCCTCCGCGGCGTCGCACCGCGAAGCCGCGCTGCCGAGCGCGTAGCGCGCGTGCTGGCAGCGCTTCAGGAGGTGCCATTCGGTCCCGTCGCGTCGCGCCGCTTCGGCACGATCATGCACGCGATTGACCGCGCCGGCGCGTCTCTTCCCGTTGTGGACGGCCTCATCGCGGCTGCGACGATCGAGAGCGGCGGGCGTCTCCTCACCTGCAACGTGCGTGACTTCGGCCGAGTCGCAGGGCTAGACGTCATCGCGCCGGATTGACGGGTCCAAACAAGTCCGCGAGGTCTCCGAGCACTGACGGGTTCTGGGTCGTGTGCGTCGCGTGCCGCCAGGGGCGGTCACGCGCCTGACATTCTCGGCGTGGGCGCGTGCGCTTTCACCAAGACACAAAGAAGCCAAGAAGCCGATGAAGAAGATACGGTTGGAGTCTCTGTGTCTTGGAATCTTGGCGTTCAGCGACTACGCAACGCTTCACTGTCGTTTCGTGAGCCGCGCGATGGTGCGCTGCAACGCGGCGCGTGTGTCCGCGTGGCCCAGGAGCGCTGCCCACGCTTCTGCGCCGTTCTTCTCGAAATCCTCGAACTGTCGCACGATCTCGCAGTTGAGCTGGGCTTTCGCCATGCCGTACGCGAGCGGGCTTTGCGCGCCCATGTCGTCCGCGAGCTGGAGGCACGCGTCGCCCAGCGAGTTCGCGTCCACGATCTTGTCCACCCAGCCCTTCGCGAGGCACGCGTCGCCTTCGCGCAGCGTCCCACGAAGGATGGCTTCCGTGGCTTCCTGGGGGGGCAAGCGCGCGCGGACGAGCTCGATGACGGGGCCAGGGAACGGAATGCCGACTGGCAGTTCGGTGACACCCATCTTCGCGCGCGCG
>JBAZZN010000158.1:0-6771 GCA_041658815.1 Thermoplasmatota archaeon | reverse complement strand
GCGAAGGCCGTTCGGGCGCGCGTGCGCGACCTCGGTGAGGACGCGGAACGACTGCTCGTGCTTTCCGAGAACGTCACCGACTTCACGCTGCGAGCACGGCTCGACACGCTCCGGCGCGCTTGCCGGACGCTGGACGAGGCGTGGGACTCGACGCCCCGTAGCGAGCTGGCCCCGCGGTTCGCCCGCGAGATCGCGCCCGACGTGGACGCGATCTTGACGGCGATCGACGCGCCAAAAGGGGGGTCTGGTGGGTTCATCCCCCGCAGTGGGCGTACTGAAGATCGGTGACCGCGGTTCACTTGCGTGCATTCTTGGCGGTCTTCGCCCCTGCCTTCTTGTCGCTTCTTTTCGCGCCCTTCGCTGGCGCCATCGCGTGCGCGCGCTTGGCCCAAGCGGCAAGCTGCTCAGGCTCATCGTAGAACGCCTCAGGCGCGAGTATCCACTCCCTCATCTCGGTCTGCCCCATCTTGGACTTGTATGCCCACGGCTTCGTGCCAAGCGAGATCAGCTCTGAGCGCGTGGCCTCGTCCGCGAGTTTCAGGATGATGCGATCCTCGTCCACGATGCCGGCGAACATGCCGCCATTTGGCGCGAAGAGGCCGTGCCCACCGAACATCGCGCGCGTCGTGTGCGTGAGGCGCGCTCGGTCGCATGCGTCTTCAAGGAGGTCGAGGTTGCCCACGCGGTTGCGACCGAGTCGAGCAGGTTAGCCACTTTCGAATCGCTCGTCGGCCTCTCGTGAGCGAAGCGAACCAAGACCTGGCGTCGCCGCAGCGACGCCAGTGCGTCGGCGCTGGAAGCGCCGACTGTAGTCTGCAGGACGAAGTCCTGCAGCGCTAGAACAACGCGGGTTCTCGATACTCTCCGTACACCTTGACCATCGCCTCGCGGATCTCCCCGAGCGTCGCGTACGCGTGCGCGGCGGCGATAAGATACGGCATCAGGTTGTCGTTGGGCTTCTCGCAGGCGACTTGCAGCTTGTGCAAGGCGTCATCCACGGCCTCCTGCGAGCGCTTCTTCTTGATCGCAGCGAGGCTCGCGAGCTGGCGGCGCTCGGACTCCTCGCTGATCTTGAGGAGGTCTTGCGTCGAGTCGTCGCCGCCCGTGTAGTCGTTCACGCCGACGACGATGCGCTCCTTGCGCTCGACCTCCTTCACATAACGATAGCTCGATTCGGCGATCTGCATCTGGAACCAGCCCTTCTCGATGCCCGCCACGACGCCGCCGATCTTCTTGATCGAGTCGAAGTACTTGTTGGCGGCTTCTTCCATCTCGTTCGTCATGGCCTCGACGGCGTAGCTCCCGCCGAGGGGATCGATGGTGTTCGCGACGCCGCTCTCGTACGCGAGGATCTGTTGCGTGCGGAGCGCTATGCGGACCGCCTTCTCGGTGGGCAGTGCGAGTGCCTCGTCGAAGCTGTTCGTGTGCAGCGACTGCGTGCCGCCGAGGATGGCCGCGAGCGCTTGCAGGGTCGTGCGCACGATGTTGTTCTCGGGCTGTTGGGCGGTGCACGAGACGCCTGCGGTCTGGGTGTGGAAGCGCAGCAACCAGGCTCGAGGGTTCTGGCATCGCATCTCGTCGCGCATGAACTTGGCCCAGATGCGGCGCGCCGCACGGAACTTGGCTATCTCCTCCAAGAAGTCGTTGTGGCTGTTGAAGAAGAACGAGAGCCGGGGTCCGAACTCGTCTGGGTCCAGTCCGCGCTCCTTCGCCATACGCACGTAGGTCATGCCGTTGGCGAGGGTGAAGGCCAATTCCTGCTGCGCGGTGCTGCCTGCCTCGCGGATGTGATAGCCCGAGATGCTGATGGTGTTCCACTGGGGAACGTGCTTGCTGCCGAACTCGAACGTGTCCAGCACCAAGCGCAGGCTCGGAGCGGGCGGGAAGATGAACATCTTCTGCGCTTGGTACTCCTTGAGGATGTCGTTCTGGGTGGTGCCCGCGAGCTTCTCAAGGGGAAAGCCGCGCGACTGGGCCGCCGCGAGGTACATGGCCCAGATGATGGGCGCGGGACCGTTGATGGTCATCGAAACGCTGACCTTATCGAGGGGTATCCCCTCGAAAAGGGTCTCCATGTCGGCCTTCGTGTCGATGGCGACGCCGACCTTGCCGACCTCGCCGCGGCTGTACTCGTGGTCCGAGTCGTAGCCTTGCAGTGTGCAGAAATCGAATGCGGTCGAGAGGCCAGTCTGGCCTTGCGAGAGCAGGAACTTGAAGCGCTCGTTGGTCTCCTCCGCCGTGCCAAAGCCAGCGAACTGGCGCATCGTCCAGAGGCGGCCACGGTACATCGTGGGCTGCACGCCGCGCGTGAAGGGGAACTCACCAGGGTACCCCAGGTCGCGGTCGTGGTCGAAGCCTTCCAAGTCCCATGGGCCGTAGAGCCGCTCGACGCTCTTGCTGGACGCAGTGACGAAGGACTTCTTGCGCTCGGGAGCCCGCTCCAGGCTCTTCCTCAGCGTGGTCTCTTCCCAGCGCTTCTTTTGAGCCTTCGAGTCCTTCATGGGCTCGGCATGAATGACCCACTGTCAAAAACATGTCGCCGGTGAGCACCGCGGTGTCCTCTCTGGACGCGCGTCGTCCGCGTCAGCGGGGGCGTCGTCACGCTACGTCCACGTGCACCGCGGAGCGCGCCATCGCCGTCGCCATCACGAAGGGCAGCCGTGTCCAAAGCTCGGTGCCCTTCGAGAGGAAATCGGCGGCGCCCGCGCGCAAGAACGCTTCAGCGACGTGCTCATTGCCGTGCGCGGTGAGCGCGATGATGGGCGAGGTCACTCCGCGCTCACGCAAGTGACGCAGGAGCGTG
This sequence comes from Thermoplasmatota archaeon, assembly GCA_041658815.1. Taxonomy (GTDB): domain Archaea; phylum Thermoplasmatota; class SW-10-69-26; order JACQPN01; family JAJPHT01; genus JAJPHT01. The sequence continues at coordinate 3,968 of JBAZZN010000158.1, read as the reverse complement.
AGGCCGTCCTCGTCGGGAAGGAGGTAGTCCACGAGGATGACGTCTGGCTTCGTCTCGCTGGCCATGCGGAGCGCTTCCTGAGCGGTGCCGGCGGTCATGACGCGCCAGCCCACGTTCTGGAGCGTGCGACGGAGGAGGAAGCGCAGGTCCTCTGCATCGTCCACCACGAGCACGCTTGCGCCAGGCGGTGCACGCGGCGCGGGGCCGACCTGGTCCTCGTTCGAGTTCGTGCCAGCGCCTGCGCCCGTGGAGAGGCCGCCTAGCACGCGGTGGCGGGTCTCCCGCAACCGCACATAGGCGTCCCGCGCTTCCACCGCGCTTCGGACGCTGTGAAGGAGGCGAAGCGGGAGCAAGTTCTTCTTGCAGAGGAAGTCCGTCGCGCCCGCGCGCAAGAAAGCGTACGCGATGTCCGCGCTGTCCGACGTGGAGATTCCCACGACTGGCGTGTGCCGTGTCGCATCGGCGAAGCGTTTCGTGAGCGTAACGCCATCCTCGTCTGGAAGCACGAAGTCGCAAAGCACCACGTCGAACCGCTCTTCAAGCGACCGCTCGAACGCCAGCGCCGCCGTGGATGCCTCCTCGACCAAGAAGTCTGGGCCCAAGGCGGCGCGGAGACTGGCACGGCTCTCCGCAGAATCGTCCACGATAAGCACGCGTACCACGGTGGCCATGCCCCCGCCCTTGGGCGGCGCGTGGTTCAGGCTTTCGGCTGGAAATGTGCGAAGGGTTGAATGAGGGTGACGCGATGCGCTGCCTCAGATGGGCCGAGTCATCGTCGGGTATGATGGATCCGATCCCTCCAAACGTGCGCTCGCTTGGGCGCTTGAGCACGCTGCGCTCCGTGGCGACGAAGTCATCCTCCTCACGGTCATCCCGAGCGCCGTGGCGAAGAGCTCTCTCTTGCACATGATGCCCGCTGGCCTCGATCTTCCCCAGAACATGGGCAAGACGTTCGAGGAGAACGCACGCATCAGGTTGGACGAGGTGATGCTGGAGCATGGGAAGAACAATGTCAAGATGCAGGGCGTCGTCAAGCAAGGTGACCCGGCAAATGCGTTCATGGATGCGGTGAGGGAGTTCTCTGCGGCCAGCGTCATCATCGGCCACAAGTCGTTCGAGTACGGCGAGATACAGCTTGGCCCGATCGCCGAGCGCCTCGTGAAGCACATGCCTGCGACCGTCACGGTCGTCCGCTGAAAGAAGGGGTACCAAGCGATGTCGCGACCACGCGAAGACGCGGCGACGCGGCCCCTGGACATGACTTGGCATCCGCTCGATGGCGTCAAGGTCCTCGACCTCTCGCGCCTCCTACCTGGCCCGTTCCTCACCCAACTGCTATCGGACCTTGGCGCAGATATCATAAAAGTGGAGGAGCCCCGCGTGGGCGACTACGCGCGCTGGATGCAGGACGGCTCTGCGTTCACCGCCATCAACAAGGGCAAGCGCAGCATCACGCTCGACCTCAAGGCGCCTGGTGCAGCGGATGTCGTGCTGAAGCTCGCGCAACGAAGCGATGTGCTCGTCGAGTCGTTCCGGCCAGGCGTCCTTGACCGTCTCGGCCTTCCTGACGACCTCTTGGGCCGCGCGTGCCCCAAACTCATCCGCGTGAGCCTCGTGGGTTACCCGCGCGGCCCAATGCGTGACGACGTCGGGCACGACCTCAACTACGTCTCGCTCTCGGGCATCCTGGACGCGCAAGGATCCGGGCGCGACGCGGCGCCCGTCCAGAGCGCAGCGCAAGTGGCGGACATCGGTGGAGCGCTCTATGGCGCGGTGGGCGTCCTCGCTGCGCTGCACGAGCGCGAGCGCACGGGCAAGGGGCGCCGCGTGGAGGTCGCGCTCAGCGATGCCGCGCTATCGATGCACGCGGTCCACCTCCAGCGCGCGGCTGGAACGGGTGACCTGCCCGCCCGAGGGGAGTGGGAGCTAAGCGGCGGGATCCCGAGTTACGCGGTGTACGAGGCGAACGACGGCCGATTCGTGGCGCTAGCCGCGCTCGAGCCCCGCTTCTGGGAGAGGTTCGTGCAGGCGGTCGGTCGCCCGGACCTGGATGGTGCGAACCTCGATGCAGCGCGCGCAAGCGACGTGGCGGCCGTGTTCCGCGCGTCACGCTCTCGCGACGAGTGGGTCGCGTTCCTCACGAAGGCCGGAGTGCCCGCGACGCCCGTACTCGACGCGCGCGAAGCGCTCGCGCACCCCAACGCGGCACGGCTTGGCGGGACGCCGGGGCCAGGCTCGCCCCTGACCGCGCGCGCGTCGCAGGGAAGAGCGCCGGAGCTTGGTGCGGACACTGACGCGGTGCTCTTGGACGCTGGATACTCGGTGGAGGAGATCGCGGCGTTCCGGTCACGAGGCGTGTTGGGGCCCTAACCAAAGGCTTTTGACCGACCCCCCCGTCCCCGCCAATTGTCATGGCCCTCAAGCCCGGCCCCTTGCGCGACGCGGTCGTACTGATCGTCGTCTTTGCTCTCCTCCTTGGCGGGCTCTACCTCTTCACGCAGACGTGGCCACCCGCGGTCATCGTCGAGTCGTCCAGCATGATGCACGACGATAGCGAGGTGGCCTACGGCCGCATCGGCACCATCGACCCAGGTGACCTCGTACTGGTCAAGCACGTCTCTACGCCCGATGACGCCATGACGCTCGTAGAGAACGGCCCGCACCACTACGGCAAGGCGGGCGACGTGCTCATCTACTTCCCCAACGACCGCCGCGCGGACACGCCCATCATCCACCGGGCCGTCGCGTTCGTCGTCGTGCAGGGCGTGGGCGCTGACGTGAAGTACCGCGTTCGCTGGGACCCCAGCGCTCCCTGCGAGGGGGGCGCGCAGAAGGACCCATCGGACGCGCGCTGGTGCGTCTATGGCTCTGCCGGCGTGTACATCCCCAGTGTGCCAGTCCAGCGCTTGGGCAGCTCGCCCCAGAACCCCGAGCCATACAAGCCGGAGCACACGGGCTTCCTCACGAAGGGCGACAACCCGTTCACGAACCGCAACATCGACCAAGTCTCGGGCCTCTCACAGACGGTGGACGTCACTTGGGTCGAGGGCAAGGGACGCGCCGAGCTGCCGTGGCTTGGTCTCATCAAGCTCAGCTTGGCGGGCAAGGCCAATGAGCGCAATCCGCTCGCCTCATGGGTCAAGATCGGGAGCGCTTACGCGCCCAAGGACCTCTGGGTCATGCTGGGCGTCTCGCTCTTCGTCCTCGTGGGCCTCCCCCTTATCTACGATGGCTACAAGGCCATCGAAGCGCGCCGTGGCAAGTCCAAGCATCCGCCCGAAGCGCCCCGCGAAGTCACAGCGCTCAGTTCGCAGCCCGGCGCTGTCACGGTCCGCTGGGCCCCAGTCGCAGGCGCCGCCAGCTATCGCGTGCACCGCGGGCCCGAGGTGGTCGGCATCACGGGTGAAACGAGCTTCACTGAGACCGGCCTCGACGCCGCGCTTTCGTACGTGTACACCGTCAGCGCGCTCGACGCCGACGGCGTTGAAGGCCCCCGGAGTCACAGCGCTAGCGCTTCGCCCGCGCCCAATGCACCCGTCGCATGAGGGCTATCACTTCTCATCCAGCAGCAGGATGTTCCCTTTCCTCGTGACGTTCACGGCAGCGTCCACCCGGAGCGCCGTCTTCGCCTCGCTGCTTTGCATGCCGCGGACGCGCGCAAGGTCGTTGCTCGACAGCTCCGAGATGGCGCGAGCGATGACGCGCCCGTCCGTCACGATGTCGATGACCGACTCCACGTCGAAGTGCCCGTGCAAGTCCAGCACGCCAGCTGGCAATAGGTGCTTCCCGTTGTGGAGCGCTCGTGCTGCGCCAGCGTCCACGACCACCTCGCCCACTGGCCGAGCCACCAGGAGCCAGCGTCGAGCGCCGGCCTTGCGCGAGCGTGGCACGAACAACGTGCCGACGCGCTCACCGCCCACCACGCGCGTGAGGACGTGCGGCTCGCGGCCAGGCGCGATGACGACGGG
>JBAZZN010000157.1:0-6780 GCA_041658815.1 Thermoplasmatota archaeon | reverse complement strand
CAAGCGACGTAGAGCACGGCGTAGTAAACGGAGATGACGCGCAGAGCGCGCGGGTTCCCCGTGAGGACGAACACGAAGTAGTACACCAGGCCCGCGAGGCCTAAGCAAAGGAGGGGCAGCGCCGCATAGATCTCAGTGGTGAGGATGACCGTCGTCGCCGCGTCGAACGCCCCCAGCAAGCGCACGCTGGCATCGATGCCAGTCAGGCAAGCGATCGCGATCCACCACGTCGCGAACGAGAGGGACGCGCGGCGCGCTGCCTCCCCCACGGGGCGGTTCCACATGGCGCGGCCCACGTGACCGAAGGCGGCCGCGACGCCCAACTCAAGGATGCCTGCCAACAGGAGTGTGGCGTGCATCACACCAACTCCTTGACGCGGCGGGCAAGGCCCTCTTCGGGCTTCCTGGCTTGAACGATGAACTTGCAGCGGTGCGAGCCGCGCGATTGACACTCGATCTCCGTGCCCAGCGTGGGCTCGCCCTCACGCACGCGTGAGACGGCCTCGCCCAAGAACCCAAGCGTGAAGTAGCAAGTCGCCACGCGGGACCCCGCGCGGTTCTCCAGCAGGTCGGAGCCAACGAACGTGAAGCGCCCCTCCTCACTCCTTTCGAGCTTCAGGTCGCCCAGACCCATTTCCCCATACGCCCTGACGTAAGAATCGAGGTCCGCCGCCTGGGTATCACTCGCGAGCTTGCGCCCGACCTGCTGGAGGACCTGGTGTGCGACGCCCCCCGTTTCGACGAGGTCCTGCACGATCCTTCGCACGAGTGGCCGTGGCATCGACGCTACGCGCCTCTCCTCGTTGTTCTTGAAGATGATCGTGGCGCCAGTGACCTTCCCGCCCTCGCGGATGGGCGCACTCACGTATTCGATCGGGATGGGCCGGTCGCCGCGGGCCCAGAAGACCTCGCCGCCGCGGACGTGATGCGCTGCGCCGTCGCGGATCGTGGCAAGGATGGGTGAGTCCTCGCGGGCAAGCGGCGAGCCGTCCGCGCGCTTCGCGTGGAACGTCTCGTGGTGATCGTTCCCGATCAGTTCTGCCGAGGAGAAGCCGAGCATCTTCGCGGCGGCTGGGTTCACGAACGTGATGCGCCCGTCGCTATCGATACCGAAGATGCCGTCCCCAGCGGATTGGAGGATCAGCTCGTAGCGTCTCTTGATGTTCTCGATCTCGTCCTCCGCCCGCGACTGGGCGGCATCGCTGGCCAACGCTCAACCCCCGCCGCTCTGGGGCCGGTAGAACTCCTTCTGCACGACCACGCCGCCCTCACTGCGCACGCGGTAGGGGTAGGGGCGTGTATCGACCTTGAGGCCGCGCGCCTTGACCATGCGCATGACGGGCTTGTCTGAGTCGCCAGCCATACGCAAGTCCCCCCAGTCTGGCGTGTACAGGTCAACGACCATGTCGTAGTGGTTCGTGAGGTAGGGCTGCAGCGTGTCGCTTGATGCCATGACGGTGTCGAACGCTGCGACGTTCGCGCGGTTCACGAGTTGGCGTCGCCGCGTGAGGAACACCTTGAACTGCTCTGGGGGAAGGCCCATCATGAGCGGCGTCAAGCTATCAAGGATGCGAGCGCATGGCTTGGGCATCTTGTCGAGCCAATCGCTCATGGTCGTGGAGAAGCTCTCGGGGTCCTCGAGGTCAAGCTCGGGGTGGTCGTCCACGCTGCGGACGACGAGCATGCCCGATTCGACGTAAGGGTCCGTGAGGACGCCCAAGCGTTCGAGGCCTGATAGCACCGTCTTGGCGCTGCTGTCGGTCGTGACGAAGAGGACGGACTCGCCGCTGCGCAGGCGCTCGACGGCGAACTGGAGGGCCCACACGCTCTTGCCCAAGCCGGGACCGCCGCGCACGAGCCACATGTGGTCGTAGGGGATCTCGCCCGAGACGAGGTCATCCACGGGGGAGAACGTGATGGCTGGCAGCTTCTCTCGATCGGCGTTGGGCTGGGCGGCGTGGTAGTAAACGCGGATGCCATCGTCCGTGATGTCCATGCGGTGCTGGCCTCGGACGTGGTCCGTGGCCCGCATCTTATAGACCTCGATGTTTCGGATGCGCTTGCCGCCGCGTAGTTCCATCGTCAGGAAGATGCTGCCGTCGGCCACCGTCTCCTCGACGGCTGCGCGCGAGGACTTGGTGCCCTCGCGGCTGGGCATGTCAGAGAGGAGGAGCGCCGTCGCACCTGCGCGCTGCACGAGGGACGCTAGTTGGAACGCGATCTCGCGCTGGGCTGAGGCTTTCTCGACCTTGTGCAGGAAGAGGCTGAACGAGTCGATGACGATGCGTTTGGGCCTCTCCTTGTCAACAGCCTCGATCATGTCCTCGAGGTCCTGGTCCACGCGGATACTAGTGACCGGGATGTTCACGAGCCTCACGAGCCCATCGTCCAAGTACTTCTGGAGGTCCCATCCGAAGCCAGACGCGAGGGACACGATGCGGTCGGTCGTCTCTTCGAACGAGTAGAGCACGCCTTTCTCACCGCGCCGCGCTCCCTCCACTATGAACTGGAGGCCAAGTGTGGTCTTGCCGCTGCCGCTCACGCCCGAGATGACGATGCTTCGGCCCGGAGGGATGCCGCCAAGCAGGAGGTCGTCAAGGCCCGAGATGCCAGTGGGAACGACGTCGCTCCCTCCGATCGTTGCTGAGCGCATGCGGCGGAGCGTCAGGGTGGGCGTGACGACGCGGATGCCTTCGGCGCTGATGGCGAAGGGGAACTCGCCCATGTTCATGGGCTGGCCGCGCAGCTTCTTGACGGAGATGAGCCGGATGACCTCGCCGTAGGCGGAGCCACGTCGGAACTGGATTATGCCGTCGGCCACGGCGAACTCAGCGCCGCTCGCGACGTCCGTGTCCTCGTACTCGCCAAGCAGCAGCGTCGTGCATCCGGCGCTCGCGAGGCGCACCGAGAGATCGTAGCTGAAACGACGGAACGGATCCTGGCCCGGCATCAGGTCGCGGATGGCCTTGAACGAGTCGATGCAGAGGAGCGTCGGCTGGACCTCTTCGACGAGGCGCATGATCTCCTCAAGCAATTCGTTGGGCGGGTGCTCGCGGAGGTAGCCGCCCACGTCGCGATAGACGACCTTCGATCCGAACGCGTCCGCGTCGTAGAACGAGAACGCTTGGAGGTATCGAATGACCTTCATCGCGGGTTCAGAGAGCGTCGTGAGGTAGAGCACGCGCTGGTCCGAGTGCTGTTTCACGTGGTGGAACATCATCTGCTGCGCGAAGATCGTCTTGCCCGTGCCTGGTTCACCAGCGACGATGTTGAGCGTGTTCGCGGGCAAGCCGCCACCAAGCAACTCGTCGAGGTTCGGGACTCCAGTCGTGAAGAGCAAGATCTGGGGGTCCAAGAGCGTTCAGCCCTCCCGCTTCAGCTCGGCCACAAGCTCGTCTTGGCCCAAGGGCTGGACGACGGTCCCCTTGTACCGGCCGTGGCGGCTCGCAGAGAGCGCCCCCTCGAGGAGACCCACGACGATGCCTTGCACGGAACGGTGGCCCGTGCGCAGGAGCGCGGAGGAATGCACGCGCACCGTCACCGTGGTGCCGTCGTCCTTGATGACTTCGCTTTGTTGGGCGAGCGCGCTGTCGATGCGGCCGAGGATCTGGACTAAGTCTTGCGAGTTGTACGCGGAGCCGATGCGCTTGCCTTCTTCGACCGCGCCATAGTGGAGCATCGCGTAGGACGCGCCGTCGCCGACGATCTGTTTGATGTGCCCAAGCAGACCCGAGACGAGTTGGACCGCATCCTCAGGGACTCCGCTCATGGCTCGTCAACGTCCTGCTTTGTGACTATATAATGCTGATGCATCTTCCTGTGTTTCCCGCTTCGCAATGGGGAGGAACCAAACCCTTTAACCACGCGAGGGCCCGATTTGTCCCTGTGAGCGATAAGGCCGCTGGGCCATCGAAACGCGCCCAAGTCGTGTTGCTCGTCGATGACGAACTCGACATCCGCGACTCGCTCAAGCTGCTCCTTGAGGCAGGCATCGAGAACATCGAGGTCGCCACGGCAGAATCTGGTGCGATAGCGCTTGATACTCTTTCTCACCGGACCATCGACCTCATCATCACTGATTATAAGATGCCCGGCATGAATGGCTTGGAGTTCCTTGGGCACGCCCAGAAGATCGCTCCCAAGGTGCCACGCATCCTCGTGACCGCCTTTCCTGACCTCGAGATCGCGATCAAGGCGATCAACGAAGCAGGCATCGAGAACTTCTTCACGAAACCCTTCGAACCAGACCAAGTGCTCGGCGTGGTGCGTGAGTTGCTGAAGGAGCAACGGGCTCAAGCGCTCCGCAACCAGTCGTTCGCCAGGTCGATCGACATGCTGAGGCGCGGTTCTGAAACGAAGAAGTAGGTGCCAACGCCCCGAAAGGCGAGTCACCAAAGTGAGTTACTCTTCGTCCGAACCAGTCCGGCTAAAGAAGTAAGCCCCACCGCTACTCCTTCGGCCTTGCATGGACGCCCCACGCATGCGGATCCTCCAAGTATCACTCGTGCTTATCGTGGCCGCGAGCGGCCTCTCTTTTGCCGTTCCTTCGGCTTCGGCCGCATGCGGAGACGCCGCCGACGTGCAAACTGATAGCGACGCGTGCGCGAGCATCCTCGCGGTAAGCATATCCGGGAACGCACAAGGGACCGGCTGCGAGGGAGCCGCCTCATGTGTGACAATCAGCGGCACTGGCAGCGCGACGAACAACGGTGGCGCCTTCAGCTGCGGGTACTGGAACGGCGTGGGCTGCATCGCCGTGAGCGGGACGGGAGATGCCACGAACAACGCTGGCGACGACTCTTGTGGCGCGGACGCCGCCGGACTCAGCGTGGGATGCATCGCCGCGAGCGGCACTGGAAACGCCGTCAACAACGCTGGCGAGAACTCGTGCGCATCCCTCGCCATCAGCCTCGGCGTAGGCTGCATCGCAGCGAGCGGCACGGGAAACGCCGCCAACCACGCGGGCAACTACACATGTGGGAACGGTCCCTATGCTGGCGTCGGGGTGGGCTGCGTTGCCGCAAGCGGCCTTGGGAGCGCAGCCAACAACGCTGGTGACTACTCCTGCGGGACCGCACCGTTCTCCTTCGTTGGCTTCGGCTGCTTTGGGGCGAGCGGGACTGGAGACGTTGAGAACTCGGCTGGCCAGGACTCGTGCGGATACGGCTACTTGGGCGCCGGCTTCGGTTGCTTTGGCGCAAGCGGTACCGGGACCGTCGAGAACAAGGCAGGCGCCGGCTCGTGCGGGTCAGGAACCACTCTTGGAGTGGGTGTCGGCTGCGTCGGTGCAAGCGGGAAGGACGCTGCAGGCCAGTCCAACGTTGAACTCCTGCCGTAGCTTCACATAGAACGAGCCGCCCAGGCCCACCAGAACACGCCACGCTCGCCATTCCCGCCACGAGCGCCAGTTGATCGGGCCCCAGGGTCACGCAAGTGGCGTCCGTGGCGAGCGTGGCCACCGCAGCGAACGAAGTGAGCGAGGACCAAGACGCGTCGTGACCGCAGCGCAGCGAGGACCAAGACGCGTCCGCAGACGCGTCGTGACAGTAGCGTGTTCTGGGCGCCTGCACACGAACGAGTCATCCAGCGCAGCCCCTCGCGGGCGTTCTTGGTCAAGTCTGGTTCACGCCAAGACCCCAAGACGCCAAAACGCCAACGGCCCCGTGTGGACTGAATGCTTCCCCGCTTGGTGTCTTGGTGTCGTGGCGTTGCCGCCAGACCATCCCAGCGTAAACGTCCTCAAGAAACGGCTCTCGACCACCAGTCACGAGGATGGCTGTGGTAACGGAAGCGGGACACCCCCCGCCGTTGAACCGCGGGAGCAATGCTACGCGACCACGCGTGGAAGCCGATGCGACCCAGAGACGGGTGGGATGGCGGCTTGGAGAAGAAGGTGATGCAGAAGAGAGAATGATTTGCCAGCGCCCCGAAAGAGCCGAGGCGCTGGGGAGACGACTCCGCCTTATGGCGTGAGGAAGCTGTCGGCGCCGTAGCCGCAGCGGCTGTCCACTTGGAGACCGGAGTGCCCGCTCCCCTTGCCGACGTGCCAGATCGGGGGCGTCGCTTCGGTGATGCCGCACTTGCCGTCATTGTGGCCGTTCGTTTCCTGCCAGAGCTGGAAGAACATGTGGCTGTCGGGGAAGCCGCTGGCGCCGTAGGCATACCAGTAGAAGCCACCGGGCAGCGTCGTCGCCAGCTCTTCCTTGCCGGCCGCGAGGGACGTGGGGACGAGCGTCACGGCCATGAAGGCCGCGATCAATCCGATTACGAAGAACTTGTTCATGATCTCTGTGCCTCTGTCCCAAACGAGGGACGACCGTGATTCTCGCGCTCTGCATATCTTCAGTGGTCTGCTATCAGCCATGAGAAACGCTCGTGGATACACTGTCGCTACGGTGACAACCTACAGTGCGAAACCTTGGCGCGGCACGCGCTCACGCGGTGCCCCGTGCGCGCACTCGGACATCCTTTCGCAGGATTTCACTGCGCCTCGTATTCCCCGGTGGTGTCCCGCTCTGGTTACCAGGTGGTCACGCCAAGAACCCAAGAATCCAAGACGCCAAGCTCCGGGCTGACTTGCGCCACCTTTCTATCTGGGTGGTGGAACGAGTCGCCGGATCCCAGACCCCAGTGGAACTGCGTGGAAGTTCACGAGGAGGGCAAGGGGGCGACTCGTGAACCGCAGGTAAGGGCCCGCGCAGAAACAACCGCTCCGTCCGGCCGGCCGATGCATCCCCGCAGAGCGGCGCGCCGGCGGCTATCGCCGCCTCGACTTCCTTG
>JBAZZN010000156.1:0-6782 GCA_041658815.1 Thermoplasmatota archaeon | reverse complement strand
CGGCGCGAGCGTCGATCGCGTGCCCGTCGAGGCCATGACGGCGACGATGCGCTCGCGCGGGCCAGATGGCGCGGGCGTCCAGCGCTGGCCGCTCGCCGCGCTTGGCCACCGCCGGCTTGCGATCCTGGACCCCGAGGGCGGCGCCCAACCCATGGTGGGACCCGCGGGAGGATCGTGGCTCTCGTACAATGGCGAGCTTTTCGATCACCTCGAACTGCGCAAGGATCTGGGACAGGCCTCTGCGTTCCGCACGCGCTCCGACGCCGAGACGCTCCTCCACGCGTGGGAGCGCTGGGGGCTCGACGCGTTCCCTCGCCTTCATGGGCAGTACGCCTTCGCCATCTATGAGGAAGCAAGGCACCGCCTCGTTCTTGCTCGCGACCCCTTGGGCATCAAGCCCTTGTACTGGGCGCGCGCCGGTGGGACCCTGCTCTTCGCGTCCCAACCGACGGCCATCCTCGCCTCGGGCCTCGTCACGGCGGAACTGGATCCCGCTGCCGTCACGAGCCACCTCTCGTTCCGCTACCCCCTTGGGGACCACTCGTGGTACCGCGGGATCCATGCCCTCGCTCCGGGGACGCACCTCGTCGCTTCCGGCGGCCGCGTCGAGATCTCGGCGCATTGGGCGTTCCCCGGGCCTGGGCGTGCGCCCGCGGGCGAGCGGGCGGCCGGGCGGCTGCGTGCAGGGTTCTCAGACGCTGTCCGTCGGCAGCTCTTGAGCGACGTCCCCGTGGGCGCGTTCCTCAGCGGCGGTCTCGACTCGAGCACCATCGTGCTGGCGGCGCGGGATGCGGGCGCGAACCTCAGGACGTACGCGGTCGGATTCTCCGGAGGTGACGTGGATGAGCTTGCGGCGGCGCGCGAGGTCTCGACGATGCTTGGGACGGCCCATCGTGAGGTGCTCCTCGGGCCAGAAGAGTACTTCGACGGCATGGTCCGGCTGATCGGCCTCAAACGCGCACCCCTGCTCGTGCCCAATGAGGTCGCGGTCTTCCTTCTCTCCGAGGTCGCGCGCCGTGACGTCACGGTCCTTCTTTCGGGTGAGGGCGCGGACGAGCTCCTTGCCGGGTACGGGAGGATCTTTCGCGCGGCCTACGACCTCGACCGCCTCGACGGGACGCGCGAGGTCTCACTCGAAGCGCGCAGAGCCCTCGCGTCGGCGTTCGCGTCCCGCTACGGGGACGCGCATCGCTCCCTCCGCGAGCACCTCCTCTCGCTCTACGAGTATGTTCCCCTCGACGTCCAGAAGCGGCTCCTCCAGCCTGAGGCGCTCGATGCTTCGCTCCGCGACGCGTGGGGGACGGAGGCGGACGACGCGCGCCTCCCACGCTTCGAACGCGTCCGTCGCGTGTTCCTGCGCGACCACCTCCCCGGCCTCCTGCTTCGTTTGGACAGCGCGACGATGGCGGCATCCGTCGAGGGCCGCGTGCCCTTCCTTGATGTCGCCTTCGTCGAGGAGGTCCTCACGAGCTTCTCCGAGAATGACCTCTCGCCATTCGTGGATCCACATGCAGAGGAGGACGCCGCGCCGCGGTTGAGCGCAGATTGGAGCGGCATCGCGGACGTGCCCAAAGCGCCATTGCGTGACGCCTTCCCAGAGCTTCCAGCGCGCGTGCGTCGCGCCGCGAAGGTCGGGTTCCCCGTGCCATTGGACACGTGGTTCGACGGACCGCTGCGCGAGCAGGCCGGGCGCATCCTCGCAGACCGAAGGACGCGCGGGCGCGGCATCTTCCGTCCGGAAGCGCTAGATGCGCTCGCGCGGGGCTCGTTGGTCCCGGGCCGCCAAGGCTTCGTGACGTGGGCAGTCATCAACCTCGAACTAGCCTGCAGGGTCGCCTTCGACGCCCCGGACCCTCCGAAGACCTGAAGATGTGGCGCTGGGCTTGGGGTCCGCGTGGATGTCGTCATCCTCGCGGCGGGGCGGGGGGAGCGATTGTGGCCCCTCACGCGGAGCACGCCCAAGTGCCTCCTGGAGATCGGCGAAGGCGTCACTCTCCTCGAAAGCCAGCTCTTGACCATCCGCCAAGTGCCCGCGCTCAAGCGAGTGCTCCTCGTCGTCGGCTACCTAGCCGAGCAGATCGAGGCAAAGCTGCGGGTCTATGAGCGTGGGACCCCCATCGTTCCCGTCTACAACCCATTCTATGCAACGTCGAACAACCTCGTCTCGCTTTGGCTCGCGATGCCGCACGCGGGTCCCGAGTTCGTGGTGGTGAACGGGGACAACATCTTCCGAAGCGACCTCTTGGCCCGCCTCCTTTCGTCGCCCGCCCGCGACGAGGTCGTCATGGTCGTCGACCGCAAGCCGACCTACTCGGAGGACGACATGAAGGTCGTGACGAGCGGTGGGCTCGTCCACGAGGTCGGCAAGACCATCCCCCCCGAGAAGACCAACGGCGAGAGCATCGGCATGATCCTCTTCCGCGGGCGAGGCGCGGTGAAGCTTCGGGAGATCCTCGACACGATGGTCCGCACCGAGGCGGGTCGCAACGCCTTCTGGCTTGCGGCCGTCCAAGAACTTGTGGACAGCGGCTTCCCCGCTCACTTCCTGGAATGCTCACCAGACGAGTGGGCCGAGATGGACTACCACCCAGACCGCGAGATCATCCGCGCGAACATCGGCCGGTTCGCGGAGCACCTGCTCAGCGACCTCGCGAAGAAGCCCGAGTCTTGAGCATCTCGCGGCGTTTGCGCACGAGGAAGCGTGGGTGGACGATCCACCACACGTTCCCAGCGAGCGTCGCGTGGGCAAGCTGGGGGTCCCGCCTGACAAGCGCCCGGATGAGGTCGCGCGGCATTGCCCACCCAAGGGTGTAGCCGAGGAACGCGCCAAGGACGATGCTGTTGGGCGCGTGCTTGGCGTAGAAGATGACGACGTTGCGGCGCGAAAAGAACTCTCGATAGTAGGACGTGCCAAGCGGATGCGTCACGTGGCGGGCACGAGCCCTGGGCGCGAGGACCGTGCGGAGGCCCGCTCCCCGCAATCTCAAGGAAAGGTCCGCATCCTCGAAGTACGTCGCGAAGTCGCCATCGAAACCACCCACCGCCTCGAACGCCGCACGCCGCACCGCCATCAGGCCGGGCACGATTCCGACATCCATGACCTCATCCGTCGTGGGGAGGCGGGAGCGCTCGAACCGGAGGCGCAGGAGCGGGCTGATGCTTGCTCCCGCGAAATTGATCCTGCTCGTGTCAGGCCACTCCGTGAGGACTCCGCTCGCTGCGCCGACGCCTTCGTCGGCCAACGCGTCCACGAGCCCCACCACATACGCGGGATCGGGGACGACATCGTCGGGCGTGAAGAGGAAGACGTCCCCCTTCGCGTGGCGCACGCCAAGGTTCATGGATCGAGCGTACCCCCCGTTCCATCCCGTGGGAACGAAGCGCACCTCCGGGAACTCCCCCGCGAGCATCTCGGCCGTCCCGTCGGTGCTGCAGTTGTCCACGACGAGGACCTCGATCGCACGGTGCGATTGACCGCGGTACGCTTGGAGCGTGCGGCGGAGCACGTCCTTACGGTCCCTCGTGGAGACGATGACGCTCACGAAGGGGCGTCCGCCCGGTTCGTGTGCGAGGGACGCGGCAGCCTGCACCTCGGCCTCACCGTCCTCGCGGTCGCGCCAGCAACTTGTATGTTCCGCCTCTCGCATCGCGCTCGACCGCGTAGTCGGCAGATTCCAGCATCTCGCGGATGGCCGCTTCCGAATCGCCGAACTGTTCCATCGCGCCCGGGTGCAACTCCACGTGGAGGATGGGTGCATGCCGCCTGAGCAGGGTCTGGGCGCCTCGGAGGACGGGGCCTTCAGCGCCCTCGACATCGATCTTCACGACGTCAGGCGGGGGAAGATCAGCAAGGAGACCGTCGAGCGTGACGACGTGGATGTCGATGCGGGCAGGGTCGCGCCCGTAAGTCGAGACGACGCCTTGGACGAGGCTGTTGACCTGCGTGCCAGCGCCTCCAGAAGAGACGAAGAACGCCATCGTGCCCTCCGTCTCGCCGACTGCCACGCGGCGCAGCTCGATGTTGGTGCGCTTGTTGAGGACCGCGTTCGCTGCGAGGGCGTCGGCGTTTGCGGGCGCGGGCTCGAAAGCGATCACGCGCGACGCACGACGCGATGCCGGGATCGCATAGAGACCGATGTTCGCGCCCACGTCGTAGAAGACGCCTCCGGGAGGAATGTCGGCGACGGCCCGCTCGATGAACCGCTGCTCGCCGTAGCCAGAGCGGCCGACCACGTACTCGTCGGGCGTCGTCGCGCGAAACCGCACAGGGCCGCCCGCGAGGTCGAGCGTCACGTGGCCATGACCGACGGCACGCCGACTGGCGAGGAACGCGCGCAACAACCAAGGCCGCATCACGTCACAGCTCCTTCCGTGATGCCGCGCTGCGGATCGCCTCCTCGTAGATCGATCGCATGCGGATCGCCGTCGTCTTCCACGAGTACTTTCTGGGGACGTCAAGGGCACGCGTGGCGAGGGCGAACCGGGCTGTGGGGTCGCGGAGCAGCATCCCCGCGGCCGAAGCAAGAGCTTCCGGATCAGACGGCGGGACAAGGATAGCGCCCGATCCGACGATCTCAGCAGTTCCGCCGACGTTCGTGGCAAGGACGGGGCAGCCGCGCGCCATCGCCTCCCACAAGACGAAGCCAGCGACCTGGAGCGAGGGGAAGACGAAGATAGCCGCCTTGCGGTAGAGTGCATCGAGCGTGGGCTCATCGACGAAGCCAAGGAAGCGCACGCGAGCCGTGACGCCCAGCTCGTCGGCGAGCGCACGCATCTGAGCCTCCTCCGTCCCATGACCCACCACGTCCAGCGTGACCGCTACTGGCAGGAGGGCGAGCGCGCGCAGGAGGACGTCGAGCCCTTTGCGCTTCTCGAGGTTTCCCACGAAGAGAAGCGACTCCCCCTTGCGCTCGATGTTGGGTGGCGTCGCAGGTAGGTCGATGCCCAGCTGGACGACGCGCACCTTGGCGGCTTCGAGTCCGAAACGTTGAGCGACTTCGTGGCCGCCATGATTCCAGATCGCGACGACGCGCTCGCTCGCCCGGTACGCCCTGCGCTCGATGGCGTGGTGCACTGGGAGGTAGAGGACCTGCCGTGCCTCGCGCAGGAGGTCGTAGTGGTAGAACGAGTGTACGACAGGCACGACCGCGCGACGCAGGCGAGGGGTGTCATAGAGGGGCGAGATCGCGTGGACGACGTCGAACGCGCGCGAGTCGGCGAGGATCGCGTTGGTCACGTTGCGCGACCATGTGACATAATGTAGGTCGAGCACGCGACCGAGCTTCCCCCAGCGGTGGCCCGAGTCCTCAAAGCGCAGAACCCGTGCACCCCCCCACGAGTCCTCCGAGTTTCCACCGTTCCAGAAGCTCGTGAAGACTGTGACCTGATGCCCCTCGGCAACAAGGGCGGCAACGTATCCTTCCAGCAGGCGTTCGATGCCAGCAAAGACGCCGCTGCGAGGGTGTGGGAAGACGATCGAGGCGATGGCGACGCGCACAGCGAGGACCCAGCTTCCAAGCCCATGAAATAGGCTGCGCCCGCCGCCACCGTCAAATGTCGGGACCGACGTGGGGCTCGACGTGCGTGTGCTCCACGCGAACGACACCAAAGCGCAGCGCGGCGGCGTTGAACGCTACCTCGATGGCCTGATGCCTGCACTCGGGGGAGCGGGGATCGAGGCAAAGTGGCTCGCGCGCGACGAGAGCACACCTGACGAAGTCCGCCGCGCGATCGCCGACTTCGCGCCCCACGTCATCCACGTCCACCATTGGAGCGACCTCGACACGCTCGATGCCTTCTTCGCCGCCGCACCGGTCGTTCGGACGTTCCACGACCACTGCACGACGTGCCCAGGCGGCGCACGCTATCTCCCAGTTCTCGGGCGCGTGTGCACGAAAGCATACGGCGCCACGTGCCTTCCGTCCGCGTACGCGACCGGATGCAACCTCCAGCGCCCCAGCGCTGTTCTCTCGTCCTACACACGCGTCCGCGAGGAGCTGGAGCGGTATGTCAAGTACGCGCGCATCATCACGGCGGGCGCAATGGTCCGCGATGTGATGGTCCAGCACGGGGCGTCCCCGGATGCGTTTGACGTCATCCCCTACTTTCCGCAGATCGAGCCGGCGCTTGACGTCCCTGCCGAGCCCGGACTCCTCCTCTTCGCGGGGCGAGTCGTGCGGGAAAAGGGCCTGGACACCGCGATCCGCGCGCTTGCGCTCCTCCCCCATGCGCGCCTAATCGTGGCTGGCGAAGGGCGCGCACTCCCCTCGGCCCTTCGGCTCGCGGAGCGCCTCGGTGTGCGCGCCCGTGTCGAGTGTGTCGGTTGGGCGGACGCGACGGCACTCGCGCAGCTCTACGCGCGCGCCACGATCACGCTATTCCCCTCGCGGTGGCCCGAGCCGTTCGGCATCGTCGGCATCGAAGCGATGGCGACGGGACGCCCCGTCATCGCCGCGGACGTCGGAGGAGTGCGGACGTGGCTCGCCGAGGGCAAGACGGGTCTTCTTCACGCGCCAGGGGACGCGCGCGGGCTCGCGGCAGCCGTGGGCACGCTCCTTGCGGACCCGGAGCGCGCCCGCCGCATGGGCGAGGCGGGGCGCGCGCGGGCGCTCGGCGAGTTCGGGCGCGAGGCACACGTGGACGCGCTGTTGCGGACCTACGGCCAGGCGGCGAAGCTTGATGCGAGCGCATCCGGTGGAGAGGCCTCGTGACCGCGACGGAGATCCAGACGCGCCCCCAAGTGCTCTTGACGCCGTCCCCCCGAATCCTTGACCTTGGCTCGG
>JBAZZN010000155.1:0-6786 GCA_041658815.1 Thermoplasmatota archaeon | reverse complement strand
AAGAAGGGCGACGAAAGGATCGACGTGTCGCCCTTCCCTTTCGCCGCGCACGAGGGCCTGGAGCTGGAGCACTTCCCCACGTTCCACGCCGCACTGGACGCGTACTTCGGCAAGGCCGTGACGGGCGAGCGCGCGGACCCCCGCATCAAGAAGCTCGAGGCCGAACGCGCGAAAGTGAACCGCATGCTCGTCGCGCAGAAGGCCGCCATCACCAAGTTCGAGACGGAGGACGAAGAGTCGCGCCGCAAGGGAGACCTCCTTTACGCGCATTTCGCGACGGCACAAGAGGTCGCGCGCTCGCTCCTCGACGCGAGCAAAGCGCTTGGTTGGAAGGACGTCGCGGCCAAGATCAAGGAAGGCAAGGCCGCCGGCCACGCGCAAGCCCAGCTCGTGGAGAGCATCAATGGAAGCGACGGCACCGCCGTGCTATCACTCGCCGACGAGCAGAGCAAGAAGTGGAGGGTGAGGCTCGACCTGCGCAAGAGCGTGCAAGAGAACGCAGACATCTACTACGAGCTCTCCAAGAAGATGCGCGAGAAGAAGAAGGGCGCGCTCAAGGCCATCGCGCACACTCAGGCCAAGCTCAAGGACCTCGACGAACGCGGCCTCGAGCTCGTCGCGCTCGCGCAGGAGAAAGAAGCGCGCAAGCCATTGTCCAAGCGCTTCTGGTTTGAGAACTTCCGGTGGTTCTTCACCAGCGACGACCACCTCGTCATCGCGGGCCGCGACGCGCGCAGCAACGAGAAGCTCGTCGCCAAGAACCTGGAGGACAACGATCGCTATCTCCACGCCGAAGTGAGCGGGGCCCCGTCCACCGTCGTCAAGGCCAAGGACGGCGCGGTCAGCGAGAAGGCGCTGGAGGAGGCGGCCTGCTTCGCGGCGAGCATGTCACGCATCTGGAACGCTGGCCACGCGAGCGGCGAAGCGTACTGGGTCACGCCCCAGCAAGTGAGCAAAACGCCCAACCCAGGCGAGTTCGTCGCAAAGGGGGCGTTCATCATCCGGGGCAAGCGCAACTTCGTGCGCGCGGCCATCCGTCATGCTGTTGGCGAGGTCATGATCGAGGGCACGAGGAAGATAATGGGCGGGCCGGTCACGGCCATCGCGGCGCGCTCGAAGCGCTACGTCATCGTGGAGCCAGGCGACACGCCCACGAACCAGCTCGCCAACGAGCTGTCCGCAGTGTTCGGAGTGAATGTGGAGGAAGTGCAGGCGGTCATGCCGCCTGCGGGCGTTCGCGTGGTCGAGCGCGTCGGGCTCTAGGGAAGACCGGGGCACGGCTCGCGGATGCACACTGGGCTGAGGTCCTTCGAGCAGACTTGGCCGCCGCTCGTGTTGGGCAGGCAGACGAGCGCGCGGCACGAGTTGGACGTCGCGTTCGTGCAGAACGCCGTCGCATCGGACGCGGGCGCGAGGCCGATCATGGTAAGTGACAGGGTGACGACGGCGAGCAGCACAAGGACGCGCATGTTGAACAAGACTCCCATGGCGCGAGACGGCGCGGGGCGGATATCCGTTTCGGCGCGCACGGCCTTGACCGAAAACGAGCAGCCCAAGCGCCCAGAACACGCGACGTTCGCCAGGTCGCCACGAGCGCCGACTGATCTGGTACGCGAAGGCGCGAAGAACGCGAAGGCCAGGATCCAGTTCCTTCGCGCGCTTCGCGGCTTCGCGTACAAGAAACACGGCGGCAACGCGTTCCCCAACCCGAGGGGCCCAATGCGCCCGAGGTCCGCGGATCCCGTCTCAGGAACCTCGGCTTCCTCGAGACAAGCCCCGCCGCTCCGCAACCCTGAAGCCTGCGCCTTAGGGTCACGTGCCCCAGTGAAGGTCCTCGCTCGCGACGTGGAGTCCGGCAGCGTGAAGCTGCGCGTGGACTCGCTGGATGACTTGTGGCACTTGCACGAGCTCGTCGAACCAGGCGACGTCGTGAGCGCGCTCACGTGGCGCACGGCGGACGTGCCCAAGGCGGATGACCGTAGCAAGGTCGAGAAGCGCCCCGTCTTCTTGGGCGTCAGAGTCGAGCAAGTCGAGTATGCCGCGTTCTCGAACCGCCTGCGGCTGCTTGGCCCCATCGTCGAGGGGCAGGACGTGGGGAACTATCACACCATCTCGGTGGAACCACTGACCGAGCTCACGATCCGCAAACCACGCGGCCTGCGCCCGCAGCACGAGCAGCGCCTGCGCGAGGCCGTCGAGGCGACGGCGAGGCCACTCGTGACCCTCCTCGCCATCGAGGAGAACGAGGCCGTCGTGGCCGTGCTGCGTCAATACGGCGTCCAGAAGATGGCGGACGTTGCGGGGCACGTGTCTGGCAAGCAGTTCGCGCAGACGAAGGGCGAGGAAAGCTCGTTCTTCGACGAAGTCCTCCTTGCGCTTCGCGACTACCGTCCTGAGGGCTCCCCGTTCCTCATCGTGGGCCCTGGCTTCGCGAAGGAGCGCTTCATGGCGTACGCGCGGCAAAAGCAGCCCGCCCTAGTCGCGGGGGCCGCGATCGAAGCCACGGGCCAAGCGGGCATGACGGGCATCCACGAGGCGCTCAAGCGCGGAAGCGTGGAGCGCGTGAGCAAGGACCAGCGCGTCGCGCGCGAGACGACGCTCGTGGAGCGCTTCTTGGAGGAGATCGCGCGCGATGGTCCCGCGGCGTACGGTCCCGAATTCGTCAAGCGGGCCATCGAGGCTGGAGCTGTCGAAACGCTCCTAGTGACGGACAAGCTCGTGCGGGCGGGCCCCGGAGAGACGCTTCTTGACCTTGCGAGGCAAACTGGCGCGCAGGCAATGGTAATCTCGACGCTGCACGAGGCGGGAAAGCGACTTGAGGCATTGGGCGCCGTAGGAGCGATCCTTCGTTACCGCTTGGCGCAGTGACAACCCGACGCCGATAGGGTCCGGCGAAACCCCTCGGGTGACAAACTGCGTGCGCTCGTGCCCAGTGACATGCGGCATGTGTGCTGGCGGGTGACGGGGGACGCTATATCGTCCCGCCGCGGCCTATCGTGGTTGATGGAAGGAATGGAAGCGAAGCCCGACGCCTACCTTGAGGCGTTCATGAACGGCTTCGAGTTCGTGCTCCTCGCGATCCGTGGCAGGCTCGCGGAGGACAATTTGCCCCCAGCGGAGCGCGCGCGCCTCGAAGCGTTCCTCCAGGACTACTGGCGCATCGTGAACGCGTACAAGGAACGCACGCAAGCCGTGCCCCAGTCGCCCCTCGTGAGCAGCCGGCCGTTCCACGCGGTGCTCTCTGCCGTACCAACGAACTGAGGAAGGCACTTACGCGGATTCGTGGGCCTGCTCTTCGTTGGCGCTGCGTTCGTCCAAGCGCGCGGGATCAACATCGACGGCCAAGGCGTCGTGAACTCGATGCGTGGCGTCATTGCCGGCGCGCTGCCGCTCCTCGTGTTCGGGACCGAGATGTTTCTCGCGCTGATCATTGCGGGCGGCCTGAAGGGTGGTTTCGTGGCGTTGCTCGTCACTTGCCGATGAGCGTTCTTCTCTTGGCAGGCCTCTTCGTGCCGGGCTCTGGCTTCTCGACCTCGTGGTGGAACGCATTCCTCCTCTATCTGACACCCAGCGCGCTCTCTGAGCGATTGATAGCAGGTTCACTGGGCTTTTGGGACTTCGCGGCGTCACGATACCAGGACGCACCATCGCTCCTTTACAACCCGGTCTCGTTCTTCGTTGGTCTCGCAGCGTGGATCCTCGTGCCGCTTGCGTTCGCCATCGAGCGTGCAGCTCCGGCCGCCGCGCCACCGACACTGCCGACGGCTACAACGACGCCGCCCGTGGAATGAGGCGCGGGAAAGCGATGGCGCCCCGCGGCCCTTGCCATAGGCCTCTGTGACGTTCGTATCCGGTCTCAAGCGGAGCAGCCGCTTCGCGCCATCGCGTACAAGAACGACACGCCCGCGAGGTTGCATTACGGGAGGACCCCGTACGGAATCATATGTCCCCAACCAGGATTTGGCGGCGGCACGAGGCAAGCCTGTCGAACTGTGGTCACGCCGAAGTACCAGATATTGCATGAACTGAAGCTAGGAGATTCCCCGTCTCTCCATACGATAAGCCCGATTGGAGACCTAACCTCCATGCCTGTGTTAGTATACGTTCCGTTTCCGAGCGTCGAGGGCTGGCAATATTCCCACCCCGTAAAGTGGATCAACTCGCCGTCCAACATTCGGATCCAGACCTCGGTGCGATGCTCGTCGCGCGTTTCGCACGACCCATTCTCTTGATTGTATTCGTAGGTACAGCCCTCGACTGCATCGACGGCGAAACAGTCCGGCCCGGAGGCTCCGACAGCGGGTATTCCGCTTAGGAGAGCCCCAATTGCAAGCACGACAAAGTAGCGGCGCGGCACAACTCAGACCTCCTGAATTGTGATGATCGAGTCATCCCCATCCGTGTCAGTTCGGATGGCTGCTAGCACGACCTCTTGTCTCGCCGTGCCGATGATCATTGCGCTCGCCGCGCAATTGAGATGAGTCGTCGCCTGCCAACCGGATATCGTACGGTTCATGATGAGGTGGCTCCAGGACCCTTCAGCGTTACAGTCAACGACATAGCTGCGGTCGGTGGGGAGAGAGATCAACGCGAAGCCGTAAGCCGGCACGCTGTAGGGCGTAGAACCACTCGATTGCGTTACCGTTGGCACGAGTTGGTGTCGAGGCGTTCATGGGAGAACTTCGTCCGGCATCATGTTGCCCCATCCTGGATTCGGCGGCGGCACAACGCAAGCCTGTCGAACTGTGGTCACGCCGAAGTACCAGATATTGCATGAACTGAAGCTAGGTGACTCCTCGTCCGCCCATTCAGCCATCCCGAATGGGGATTCGACCCTTAGACCGCTGTTTGTATATGTGCCACTTCCTAAGGTGGATGGCTGGCAGGACTGCCACCCCGTAAAGTGGATCAACTCGCCGTCCAACATTCGGATCCAGACCTCGGTGCGATGCTCGTCGCGCGTTTCGCACGATCCATTCTCTCGATTGTATTCGTAGATACAGCCCTCGATGGGCTCCGCGCCACGGCATTCTGGCTCTGAAGCTCCAGCGGTCGGCAATCCACTGAGAAGGGCTCCAATCGCGAACGCTATGATGAGGCGACGCGACATCGCCTATATCTCCTGGATTGTGATGATCGAATCATCCTTACTTGTGTCAGTCCTGATTGCGGCAAGAAGTCACCCACATGGCCCCCACAGGGCGGCTGGCGGTGCTTGAGCCTTTTCAGGGAAATAGGGCCAGGATGGGCGCACCTCGGGGCCCGGCTTCCCGATTGCGCGCTCGTGTCTCGGTTTACCTCACAGTTCGGCCTGGGCGCCGCTTTCGGCCAGTGAGGACGAGGCCGCGCCCCCCAGCCAGTAGCAAGGAGCGTCACGCCATGGCCGCGACCGGCGCCGGCGTGCTCTGCGGCGCGATGTCCTTGGGGTAGAAGCTCAGATAGACCGTGTACAAGTAGAGCGATAGCACGGTGCCGACTGGCGCGTAGAGCGCGCTCGCGACGTAGGGCCCGTACGGCCCGACGACGCGCACGACTGGCCCCAGCAGGATGCTCATGCCGCCCGTCAACAGCAGGCCGAAGAGGAGCGCCACGAGCGTCGTCGCCAAGTGGTCCGCCACGAGTTGCACGCTCTCGCGCATGGACGCGAACGCTCCACGCCCCGTCTCGATCACGGCGTAGGGAGCGTACAGGAGGAGCACGTCCACGGCGACGACGGCGAGCCCATAGTTCGGGAAAGCAGGCAGGAGGACCGGGAGCACGAGCGCGGCGAGCGCGAGGGCAGCCTGGATCGCGCGCAGGACCATGAACGGACGGAAGTTCTTCTTTCCCGACGCCACGAACGCTTCGCGGATGCGTGACCACGCGTCCGGGTGACGCCCCTCCTCGAGCACGTCAGCGGGACGCAAATAGACCGCGCGCAGGACTCCCAGGAATCCGGCTTCGGCGAAGGCGAGGAGCGGCGTGAGGAGGAGGATGAACGCGGCCGCCGCGAAGATGACGTCACGCGGGAACAAGTGCAGGGACGGAGTGGGCCCGATGACGTCGCCCACGCCGGGCAACGCGTGTGGCACCGCGACAGGCAGCGAGGGCAAACGATAGCCTTGTGGGAAGAGGATACTGACGCCAGCCACCGCGAGGAAGACGAATGCCCCAATGAAGAGGACCGCGACGTCCACGAGGAAAGGCACGAGCACCGTGCGCGGCCTGCGGAAGACCGCATCGAAACTCTGGCCGAACAACTCACCCGGCCCATCCATCCGCTCAGTCCACCTTCGCGTGCGCCTTGGCTTCCTTCTCTTTGACCTCACGAGTCTTGTTGCTGCCGGGCTTCTCTGGGTGATATCGCAATCGCTCGACTGGCGTGCCGTTCTTCACGTGGGACTCGAAGAGCTCGGGCACGTCATCCAGCTTCACGCCCGCGTACCACACGTTCTCTGGCCACACGACTATGTTGGGGCCGTGACCGCACTGCCCAAAGCAGCCAGACTTCGTGATGCGGATGTCGTCCTGGAGACCCGCATCCTTCGTGAGCCGCTTGAGTTCGGCCCTGATATCGTCCGCCCCGTCGAGTCGGCACCACGGCCCGTAGGTGCAAACGAGGAGCTGGCGCTTGTAGGGCGCGTCGAGGCTCACGGGTAGCGTACCCGGGGGGCCACCGCATGAACGTTCGGACTTGCTCCAAGCCTTGAAGGGGTGAACGAACCTCGCTGCCCCGTGGCCCCCTCGCGCGGCGCCTTGCTTGCGGCAGCCAGCGCAGTGAGCTACGGCTGCTTGGCCGTCCTCGCG
>JBAZZN010000154.1:0-6793 GCA_041658815.1 Thermoplasmatota archaeon | reverse complement strand
ACCCGTTGGGCTCGTGCACGATGAAGCTCAACCCCAAGGTGAACGACGTCGTCGCGACGTTGCCTGGCAGCGCCGAGCTTCATCCGCTCGTGGGGGACGATATGTCACAGGGATCGCTGCAGGTCATCCACGAGCTGCAGGAGGTCCTCAAGGACGTCTCGGGCATGGACGCGGTCACGCTCCAGCCCGCCGCTGGCGCCCAGGGCGAGTTCGTCGGCCTCCTGTTGGCAAGAGCATACCACGAGGACCGCGAACCAGGCAAGAGGACCGAGGTCATCGTCCCAGACAACGCGCACGGCACGAACCCCGCGAGCGCCGCGATGGCCGGCTACAAGATCATCTCGATCCCGAGTGGTGCCAACGGCGCCGTGGACCTCGATGCCCTCGAAGCCGCGCTGTCGCCCCGCACTGCCGCGTTCATGATCACGAACCCGAGCACGCTTGGCATCTTCGAGGCGAACATCACGAGGATCGCGAAGATGGTGCATAACGCGGGCGCTGTGCTCTACTATGACGGCGCGAACTTCAACGCCATCATGGGCGTCACGAACCCAGGCAAGATGGGTTTCGACATCGTGCACTTCAACTTGCACAAGACGATGGCGATCCCCCACGGCGGCGGCGGCCCCGGCGCTGGTCCCGTCGGCGTGAAGGCCCGCCTGGAGGCGTACCTCCCGGTCCCAATCGTCGAGAAGCGCCTCGATGGCCGCTTCGCGACGAACTACGATCGGCCAAAGTCGATCGGGAAGGTCAAGTCGTTCTACGGGAACTTCATGGGCTACATCCGCTCGCTCGTCTATTGCAAGATGATGGGTAGCGACGGCCTGACCGAGGCGTCGCACCGGGCCGTGCTCAACGCGAACTACATGGCCAAGGTGCTCTCGGACGTGCCCGGCCTTGAGCTTCCGCACAAGACCCTGAGCAAGCACGAGTTCGTGCTTTCAGCCGCACCGGCCAAGAAAGCACGTGGCATCCGGGCGCTCGACATCGGCAAGCGCTTGCTGGACTACGGCTATCACGCGCCGACCGTCTATTTCCCGGTCATCGTGGACGAGGCCATCATGATCGAGCCAACGGAGACGGAGTCCAAGGAAACGTTGGACCGCTTCTGCGCCGTGCTCAAGCATGTGGTGAACCAGGAGGACCCGGCCATCGTCACGAGCGCGCCGCACAACACGAGCGTGCGTCGGGTGGACGAGGTCCGCGCCGTGAAGGAAGCGCGGCTCACGTTCGACATGAAGCCGGGCGGCGGGGACATCGGCAAACCGTTGTAGGCTCGGCATCTAGTGCCCATCCTCCGTTCTCCGTGTCTCCGTGGTGAGAACGCGGAGCCCCAACTAACCATAAGACGCAAGTGATACTTGCCCCCACGTTGGCCTTCACTGGCTTCGAGCACGCGGTCCTCTCGTTCATCGACACCTACGGCTACGCGGCGCTCTTCGTGCTTCTTGCGCTCGAGACCGCGATGATCCTGCACTTCGTTCCAAGCGAGATCATCATCGCCGTGACGGCCGCGCGCCTCGTGCATTCGCCTCTCTCGCTCGCGATGGTGACGCTGGACGCCGCCGCCGCTTCGACCGTGGGGAGCCTCATGCTCTACGCGGCCGCACGATACGGCGGACGCGACTTCCTCCTGCGCCACCCGCGCCTATTCCACATCACCCGCGAGAAGCTCGCGCGCCTGCACTCGACTTTCGAGGGACGCGCGGGGCCAGCCCTCGTGTTCGTCTGTCGGCTCCTGCCATTCCTCCGGGCGTTCGTGAGCATCCCGGCGGGCCTCGCCAAGATGGACCTCGCGCGCTTCACGGCGTACAGCTTCGTGGGCAATGCGCTCTTCGCGCTCGCCATCGCGTGGGTCTCGTACTCCGCAGGCGCAGCCGGATGGATCGACTCGCTCCACGCGTGGGCGCTCGATAACTGGCCGTTCCTCCTTCTCCTCACGCTTATCGCGCTTGCCGTGACCGGATGGCTGTGGTGGCGCCGCCATGACATCACGAGGCGTCCGCGTCACCTCGTGATGGACGCGTGGACGCATGCGGCGCTCCTGCTGGTGGGTACGGGCGTCATCCTCGTCGCGTTCGCGGCCGTCGCACCGGGCTTCGCCGCGCGCATAGTGACGGCCATCTCGGACGATTATGCCGCGTGGGCCACCGGGCGCGGGCTCTCCTCCGTCGTGCTCGTCTTGATCCTGGGGCTTGAGGCGCTTGGCGTCGGGTTCGCCGCACTCGCGCTGGGCCGCGGCCTGCGCCACTGGCTGCATCGCCAAGGCTGAAGTGGGGAACGTGCACTCGTCCAGGCGTGGCGCTTCGGAAGCTGGGACTCCTAGTGAACCCCATCGCGGGCATGGGCGGCGCCGTCGGGCTCAAGGGCACGGACCACAAGGTGGAGGAAGCGCGGAAGTTGGGCGCGACGGAGCGGGCGCACCCTCGCGCTGTCGCCTTTCTCCGCGCGCTGCGCTCCGCGCCCACCATCTACACTGCTGGGGGCGCGATGGGTGAGCACGCGGCCGCAGAGGCAGACGTGTCCGCCATCGTCGTGTTCGACCCTTCCGAGCCAACGAGCGCGACCGACACTCGTGCGGCTGCCGCGGCGCTCGCGAGCGCGGGCGTGGACCTCATCGTCTTCGTGGGCGGCGACGGGACTGCGGCGGACGTCGCCGCGGGGCTCCGAGGCCTCACCGTCCCCGCGCTGGGCGTGCCTGCCGGCGTGAAGATGTACAGCGCGGTCTTCGCGGACACGCCCGAAGCCGCCGCACTCGTGACCGAGTCGTTCGATGCGGCCCAGACGCACGAAGTGCTCGACATCGATGAGGACGCCTTCCGCATTGGGGAGTTGCGCGTCGCGCTCAAGGGCACGCTCAACGTGCCCGAGCACGCCCGCGTGCAGGCGGGGAAGACCGCGGGGGATGACGACGACGTCGAGGCCGAGACGCTGGGTCGCGCGGTGGCCGAATCGCTCGAGCCTGGGCACACGTACGTGCTGGGCGCCGGCACGACCATGCTTCACGTGAAGCGTGCGCTGGGTCTCGACGGTTCCCTCCTGGGATTGGACGTCGTTTGGATCGGCCTCGATGGCACGGCGCACTTGGTCAAGAAGGACGCCAACGAGCGCGACCTGCTCGACGTGCCGATGGGGCTCCAGGTCGTCGTCTCGCCCATCGGGTCCCAGGGGTTCTTCCTTGGAAGGGGCAACATCCCTCTCACGCCGGCGGTGCTGTCACGGATGGCCATGCCCGACGACCTCCAGGTCATCGCGACGCCCTGGAAGCTGCTCATGACTCCGACGCTCAAGGTTGACACGGGCGACGCTTCGATCAACGCCAGATTCCCACGCTTCTTGCGCGTCACGACTGGATTTGGGCAAACGAAGATGATGCGCGTCGCAAGCTGAACTCTCGTGGCAGCATGCCCATCGCCGTGATAGGTCACACATATATGGGCGAGCCGGGTATCGCCGAAGCGGCGAAGAACGGAATGGGATTCACAGAGGTCGTTTACAAGATCAAGAGCGACATCTTCCCAATATGCACCTATACGGCGGCCCACCCGGACGTGAAGGTCGTGCTCAACCACGTCTCATGGGACGCGGAAGCGCGAGCCGCCAAGACGCTCATCACGATCCTGGGGCCGGAAGAACGGATCGCAGAACTGGCCAACGCGCTATCTCAGGTCTATGATCGCATCGAGACAGTGCACCACTCGAAAGAGCAACTCATCCTGAAGGGCGTCGCCAAGCTCGACCTCCTCAAGAAGAGCGGGAACCCCACGGCGTTCGCCCTCGATTACTTCGGTGACGCGGCCATCATCGAGCCTGCCCTCGTCAAGGAAGGCTACCTCCACACGCGTCTCCTCATCACGGGCAAGGTCGATCTCGCTGACCTGCTATCAGCGTATGAGCGCGGCCTCAAGGACGGACGATGGTCCGACTTCAAGCTAGTCCGCATCGACGACTACGATCCTGAAGCGCAGATCCACGGCGCCTTCACCGAGAACCTCACCCAGAAGCAGCTCGAAGTCATCAAGACCGCGCTTGCGCTTGGCTTCTACAACACGCCCCGCGACATCACGCTGGACGGCCTGAGCAATATCTTCGGCATCAGCAAGGCCGCCGTGCACAACAGGCTGCAGGCCGCTGAGCGGAAGGTCATCCAGAAGTTCTTCGGCTGAAAAGGGCAGGCTTATCTTGGCCCCGTCCAGGTCCGCGGTCAATGGCTGAGGATGGCCGCCAAGGCGTCGGGGTCACGCGGGAGGAGTACGAAGCGCTCCTCAAGCGCATCCGCAAGCTCGAGGCGCGACTCGCCGCCGACCACGATGTCAGTGACCTCGAGCCCGTCGATGACGCTCCGCCCAAGCCGGTGCCACCGCCGACAGCTGTGGTGAGGCCGCCAGTGCCAACACCCGCGGCGCCCCCGGTCTGGCCGCCAATCCAACCTACGAGTCCAGCTCCCAGCACGGAGCGCCCGAGCGCTCCTCTGATGCCGACAAGCGCGCCCCCGCCCACGCCTTCCCCGCTCCCCCACGCTGCGCCGGTCCCGAGCGCTCCCGCGCCAGCGCCACGCACCACCCACAAGGAGGTCAGCGTCGAGTCGTTGCTTGGCCAACGATGGGCACCGCGTGTGGGTGCGCTCCTCGTCTTCCTCGCAAGCCTGTTCTTCCTCGGCGTCGCCATCCAGCGGGGCTGGATCGGGCCCATCGCACAGCTCCTCATCGCGGCTCTCTTCGCAAGTGGACTCCTAGCGTGGGGCGCCATCCTCACGAACAAGCGCGGCTACGGCGCTTATCCCCAGATCCTCGAAGGCACG
This sequence comes from Thermoplasmatota archaeon, assembly GCA_041658815.1. Classification (GTDB taxonomy): domain Archaea; phylum Thermoplasmatota; class SW-10-69-26; order JACQPN01; family JAJPHT01; genus JAJPHT01. Next base: position 1,992 of record JBAZZN010000154.1, on the reverse strand, counting down.
GGCGCCTCCGTCCTGTACGCCACAGCGTTCGTCGCGTACGCCGTCCCCTACTATGCGACCGAGACGCGCCTCACCGCGCTTGGCGGCGGCTTCCTGATGGCCGTGGTCGCCGCCGGCACGCTCGCCCTCGCGCTCTACCGCGACGCGCGCGTCATCGCTGGCCTCGGTTACGCGCTATCATTCGTGACGGCTGGACTTGGCACGACGGTGCTGCCGGACCTCACGCTCGCCTACGTCGCACTCCTAGGCGGCAGCCTCGCCATCGTCGTGCAGCGGAAGGGCTGGCTTGGCGAAGCGCTGCTTGGCACGGCGGCGACTGGCGCGCTCTTCATCATCCTGAGCGCTGACCCTGCTGGGCGCGGCGCTCCCTCTGCGTGGTGGGCGCTCGCCTGCGCGATCGTGCCGCTCGCAGCATTCTCGTGGCTCACGCTGCAGACACCCACCGCACGAGCGCCCACCGCGGTCTCGCCCGACTTTCTCCTCGCGGGCATCGTCATCCTCACGGCCATCTGGGGCGCCGTCACGGCAGTCATCGCCGCAGGCAGCGACCACGGCGCGCAGGGCCTCGTGCTCCTCGTCGCGTGTGTCATCGAGATGGCGCTCGCCATCCTTGCGGCCACGCGGCGCTCGGGACGCGGCACGCTGGTCGCATACGGCGTCGCCGCGACCGTGCTGTACTTGTTGTGGCCGCCAAACCTTTGGTTCGGCACGCTCGACCACGACCTCCTCACGACCTGCTCGTACGCCGCTGGCGCGCTCGTGCTCGCCGGCCTCGTGACGGCGCGACCGAAGCTGCGCACGACTGTCGGTCTCCTCGCTCCCGCTGGCGTGCTCGTGCTAGCAGCAGCGCTTCGCGCGGTCCTGTCGGACGACCGGCTCCAAGCCCCTTGGGTGCATACGACCAGCGTCGTTGGCTCGTGGCAAGCATGGCTCACGTTCGCGCTCCTCGCACCCGCCATCGCGCTGCTCGCGGCCGCGCCGTTCCCCCACATCAAGAACGCTCACCGCGGTCCCTTGCTCACGCTGGGCGTCGCCTTCGCGGGCGTCTGGGCGTTCGCCCTCTTCCAAGCCCCCCTCGCCGTCACCTCGTGGCTCATCCTCCTGGGCGCTGGCGCGCTCGTTGCCGCGCTCCTGCGCGACGAGCTCGCGGGCGAGTTCCCGTACGCCGGGACCGCGCTCCTTGCCGTCGCCGTCGTGAAGAGCGCCGTGTTCGACCCGGACCTCAGCACGACCGACCTCTACTCGGAAGGCCTCCTCCTTGCGGTCGCGCTGCTATCGTTCTTCCACGGCATCGCCGCGCGCAGGCTCCAAGTGCGCGCGGACGCGCGACGTGCCCTCGTGACGCTCCTCCTGATCCTCTACGTTGGAGGCCTCGCTGCGCTCTGGCGCGACGTGGCTGGCGGCAGATTCGCTACCACCATGGCCTTCGCCGTCGGGGGCCTCAGCATCGCTCTCGTCACGCGCCTCCGGCACGACCCCACTGACGCGCCCACCTCGTCGATCGGCGCCCTCGCGCTTGGCGTCGCGGCGGCTGGCTACGCGGTCGCGTTCGCAGGGCGCTTCACGGCGCCTTGGGACATCACTCAGAACGTCATGGGGAACCTCGAAGCGTGGACCACGCTCGTGCTCGTGGGCGCCCTGCTCTCGCTGCTTGTCGCCACGACCGCGACGGGCGGCACGCTCCGGCGTGCGGCGCTCCTCGTGCTCCTCACGTTCCTCGCCGTGTGGACGTTCGCGCTCTTCAGCGCACCATTCCTCACGACGCTGACGCTCCTCGTCATCGCAGGGGTCGCCGCGATCGCCTCGCGCTATCTCCCAGAAGACGAGGAGCGCACGTCGCTGGCACGCGAGGCGCTCCTATGCGCGCTCCTCGTCGCTGGCCTCGCTGCCGCCAAGGGCGCCACGTTCGATGTGCACGGCCCCCAAGCTCTTCCGTGGGCGCTGGCCGCTTTGGAGACCGCGCTCACGGCCGGCGCGCTCCTCGGGCTGCAT